>CAYYYJ010000004.1:8015-27609 GCA_964476045.1 uncultured archaeon
ATGGAAGAGGTTGAAAACCTGGCTGGTGTCGGAGAAAAAGTTGCTGAAAAATTAAGAGCAGCAGGTTACACAGACCTCATGGCTCTTGCAGCTGCTTCTGCTTCAGAACTTAATGACAAGTGCGCCCTAGGTGAAGAAACAGCAAACAAAATAATTAATGCAGCCAGAGGCAAACTAAAAATGGGTTTTGAACTTGCCACAGAAGTCCTGAAAAGAAGGGAATCTATAGGAAAAATTTCTACTTTATCTCTCAGTCTAAATAATTTGCTTGGCGGAGGAATAGAAACCCAAGCAATCACAGAATGTTACGGCGCTTTTGGTTCAGGAAAATCCCAGCTAGCTCACCAACTCGCAGTGTCTGTCCAGTTACCAAAAGAACAAGGCGGTCTTGGAGGGAAAGCAATCTTTATTGACACAGAACAGACTTTCCGTCCTGAAAGAATCATAGATATGGCATCAGCTCTTGGTTTGGACCCAAAACAAGTCTTGGAGAATATTTTAGTGGCAAGGGCATACAACTCAGACCACCAAATCCTTCTCGCAGAAAAAGCAGAAGAGATAATAAAAACTCAGGGAGTAAAATTGCTCATAATAGATTCCCTCACAGCGAATTTCCGATCAGATTACACAGGGAGAGGCCAGCTTGCAGACAGACAGCAAACAATGAACAAGCATCTGCACAAAATCCAGAGGCTAGCCGATGTGTATAATATAGCAATTTATGTGACTAATCAGGTAATGTCCAGGCCAGATATCCTGTTCGGAGACCCAACAGTCCCGATAGGGGGGCATGTACTTGGACACCAGTGCGTTGATCCTAACAGCCTTTTGCAGCTGAGCGATGGAACTATAATAGAGGCAAAAGATTCCCATAATCCGCTGGAATTCAAAGGAATTGATTTTGGAAATTTAAAAGAAGACCAGTCAAGATGCAATGGGGTTTTCAGGGCAAAAAAAGACAAAATTATTGAAATAAACCACTCACTGAGGGTGTCCCCTGAACATACAGTATTTAAGGCGAATGGTTTGGATATAGTGGAAGTTGAGGCAAAGTGCCTCAAAAAAGGCGATTATCTCGTTGTCCCAAGAAAGGTAACAGTCAAAGGAAAAGAAGTGGATCTTCCAGAAATAGATGTTGAAAGGGTGGTTACAATTTCTGCTGCTGGCGCCGAATTGATAAGAAAAAAGGCCAGAGAAAAAGGCATATCCCTAAAAAAGAGTTTTTCCGAATTTGTTGGCATAGAAGCAAGACAACTCAGGAGAGTATTGAACCAAAAAAATCCAACCAGAATGGAAGTTATAGGCAAGCTCGGAAAATTTTTCGAAATAGACCTGAAAAACTTTATAACAGAAGTTGAGACAAATAAACACAAGAAAATAAAAATGCCTGGCAAACTTACTGCTGAAATAAGCCAGATTTTGGGGTATTTTATAGGCGATGGCAGCTTATGCAAAAACTCAATTGAGATTAGAGATGCAAGAAAAGATGTTCTCATGGAATATAGCAGGTTATTTTCTGGCCAGTTCGGACTTGAGGGGTCACTCACAAAACTAAAAGGCAAAAATTGTTTTGACCTTACAATCAACAACAAATATATCTCTTCTTTGCTCAGGGTTCTGGAGCAAGACTATATAAGGTTCATATCCCAGTCTTCTGAAAACTGTGTAAAGGGTTTTATCAGGGGAATTTTTGACGCTGAAGGCAGCATCACCGATAACAAACTTTGCCTCTCAAATAAGGACAAGAAACTTCTGGAGTTTGTAAAACTCCTGCTCCTAAGATTTGGGGTGCACGCCAAAGTAAATATCGGAGGCGATATATACAGATTAATGATAGTCAGGGATCTCCACAGATTTATAGACAATATAGGACTGACAGCAAAAGACAAAATGGCTAAAGTGAGGCAGGTTTCTGCAAAGAGGGAGGTCATGCCAATAGAAAGGAGCCTTCTGGAGCCTATACTAAAAAAAGCTGGAATAAAGGCAAGGAAGGATTTAAAGTATTTCACCAGGGAATACCTTGAAAGGATCTCCTCTTCTAACGAGGAAATAAAAAGGTGTTTTGAAAAAATCCTTGGCTCTGATATAGCATTCGAAAAAATAACCAGCATGACAGTGAACAGCTACGAAGGCGAATTGGTAGATCTTTCAATACCAAGAATAGAAAATTTCATAGCCAATGGCTATGTAATCCATAACAGCACATATAGAGTATACTTAAGGAAAAGCAAAGGCGAGAAAAGGATAGCGAGAATGATCGACTCCCCATCCCTCCCAGAAGGTGAAGCTATATTCAGGGTAGGTTTAGAAGGCGTGCGGGACGACGAAGAATTCCTCAAATCCATGGAAAAACCAGATGGAAAGAAAAAGGTTGCTGTTGCTATAGAAGAGGATGGGGAAGAAGATTAGATGTCTGGTTAGAAGGCATAAATAAGTCGAAAACAAAATTCAGTATCTATGAATAGAAGAGATTTTTTGCGTTTTCTTGTTGCCACAGCAGGCACAGTATTGTCAAGAAAGGATTCTCTTGGAGAGGAAAGTGGAGACATAATTCTATCAGACCCTGAAATCCTCGGATTGTATGCAGAAATCTTAAACGGCCTTAAAGAAGGCAGCATAGAGTATCCAGGAAAGAGGGATTTTGAACCAATAGCTGAAATCCATGAGAGCCTCCTGAAATTTGATAGAGGTTCTAGAGAGTGGAGGGACCTGAAAGAAAAAGCTGAGCAACAGGACGCAAATTTTCTCAGGCTAAAGGATACCCAAGAGGATAATCTGGACGGAATAGCAGATAAGAAGAAATATATAGAGAGAAACAGGATACGATATCAGGATGTTGTAAAAGCTATTAATTCTAGTAAAATAGTTCTTTTTGGTGAAACACACACCGTGGACGAACATCAGGAAATAGAATTACAGGTTCTGGAAGATATGGAAAAATCATTTCTTTCTTACGGATCAGAAGATTTTACTTTAGGGAATGCAGATGATATAAAAAGGGTTTTAAAAGGCGAACCTGCCGCCACCAAATCATTAGATTCAGGTGCAATCAAAAGGCTGAAAACTACACGTAAGCACAGGCTCCCTGTAATTATTACAGATCTGAGCACAGACCTTAAAGGAAAAATAGCTCCTGGATATGATAGATGGTCTGACCCAAAAAGGAATTATGTGAGGGCAAGGATATTTGCCAGGCAGATACAAAACGCTTTGAGGCATGGGTATAGAGTATTCAGCTCTTTTGGCGATTTGCATGTACAACAAAGCCAGATACCCAGTTATCTGAAAGATGGGCCAAAAGCATTGGTGATCACAACTTCAAACATGTCAGCTGAAGCCTACCGCGCTGCAATGGATGTTTCTGGTGGGAAGGGTATATTTTTCAGCAGAGGAGATCATATAGTGTATCTAACCAAGGGGTTGACAAGATTGGAAAGGTACAGGTAAGGATGCAAATCATATAATTCAATTTATTAGATCCCCGAATACAATATAGTATATGCCTATAGCTGAATTTCTCACAGTTTTGGTCTCCCTCTTCGCTATAATAGACCCATTAGCAGCTGTCCCAGTTTTCATGACCCTTTTTGGAAAAGGGGATAAAAAAAAGTTAAAAAAAGCTTCTTTCCAGGCTTCTGCTGCTGTTTTCATCCTACTCCTCGTCTTCGCGTCTTTTGGGACTTTCATCTTAAGCAGTCTGGGGATCTCTAACACAGCTTTCCTCATAGCAGGCGGAATACTCTTACTTATACTCTCCTTTGATTTTATCTTGGGAAATCTTCCCAGGTCAAGGACAATTGAAAAAGAGCCCTCTGATTTTATTGTCCCAATCGCAACCCCTCTTCTGGCCGGACCTGGCGCAATAACCTCATCTATCTACTTCATGCAAACTTACGGGCCAACAATAACACTCCCGGCAATTTTAGTAGTCTCAGTAATTTGTTTTGCTTTCCTCTTCTTCAGTTTCGGAGTCTCCAGAATTCTCGGCAAAAACGGCCTAAAAGTATTCAGCCGAATAATGGGCATAATCACAGCTGCAATCGCAATCAGCCTGATAGAAAAAGCTTTGGTTATTTATGGGGTTATAAGGGTTGTTTAATAGCCTTATTTGCTTAGCTCCTCTTTCATTCTGGCAATATCAGTGAATATAATTTCGCAACCGTTTATTTTGGTTTTGCCTTTTTCACCCTTGTAAGCCACTACCAAAGCTTTTTCCGGCTTATAAGCGTTTATGAAAGAATGCATACTTTTCTCAATTTTTAAGTTTGAATTCAACTTGACCTCTATTGGTATTATAGCATTGCCCTTCTCCACGATAAAGTCAATTTCTGCCTTCGATTTGGTTCTCCAGAATTTCGGGGAAAATCCAACCTTTGTAAGTTCTGTAAGAACATAATTTTCAAAAAGCTTTCCTTCAGGTTCAGATAAAAACAGCTTTGAAATTATATTCCTTAGCCCACAATCAATAAAATATATTTTTGGCTGTTTTGAAATCTCCTTAAGTTTATTGTTGTAAAAAGGCTGGACAAGCTTTATTATATAGCTTTTCTCCATAGCAGAAAGATATTTTTTTATTGTATGGAAAGAGAGCTTCAGGTCGCTTGAAATATCCGCATATGAAGCCATATTCCCTATACTGTTGGAAAGGTATTTTGCAAGCTGCTCCAGTGAACCTATATCGGTTATTGAAAATGTCTTTGCAACGTCCTTCAGTAGCATGGTTTCGTACAGATCGCTTAATAATATTTTTTTTGTTTCAGGATCTTCAACAAAAGCTACTTTTGGATAACCTCCGTAAGTCGTGTGTTCCCATATGATCCTGTGCAAAATTTCGTCAGTTGCAGCTTTCTGGTTTTTCGCTGCAAGAAATTCTGCGAGAGAAAATGGATATAACTTGATCACAGAAACTCTCCCGACAAGGTAAGACAACACTTCTTCCCCGAGGATTATTTCAGAGGAAGAGGTCAGCCATATTTTCCTGCCTTTATCTGCCAGATATTTCAGTTTGCTTCCTGCACCCTTACAATATTGGACTTCATCCAGGACACAAACCTCATACCCCTCAATATATTGCTTCTCAAATTTTTTAATATCAGCTTCGAAAAGCGTTCTCGAGTCAGGGTCATCGAAAAATACATAAGATGCATTCAAGGATTTCGCCTGTTCTTTTAAAAAGGTTGTTTTCCCAGACTGCCTAGCCCCAACAACTGCTATTATATTATATAGGTTTTTCACCTTCTCAAAATGCGATTTGATGCCCCTTTCTATGTACATACAATTAATTGGACCCTCTCGTATATAAAGTTTACTAAAATTAAACTCTACTTTAACTTTAACCCTGCTAGAATTAAACTATAGCTTAGGAAAAGTAAGGTTATTCTTTGTTCTTACACGTATAATATAACTATCCCGCGGAACGTTAATTTTTGGTTTCATAGGTAATGTAATTTTTGCTTACATTGAGTGAGCAGATACGACAGCTCTTATCGGGAAGAAAAAGTCCTGGTTATTTACGGTGTTATAAGGGTTGTTTAATCACGTAACCCGCCTCTTTTGGCTCTGGTTATACTATGGAAAGCGTCTGCTATCTTGTTCAATTTAATAACTTTTCTGTCCGCAATAGCAAGATAAATTGCTGCTCCAGATAACCTGTTCCTTTCTTTACCTGAATAATTCCCTGGATCATACACCTCGCCTTCAGGCCTGACTACAACTGAGTAGCCCTCGCCATTAAGGACAACGCGTTCATCGTGGCCGCTTGGGAAGTCCGGGTCTGTATCTTTTTGATGCGCGATTACATAAGATCTTTCATCAAAGCCGGCGGCATTCATAACCCTTTGCAAATAATCCTTCACAGCTTCACCTCTCCTTTGGTCAACTGCCCGCTCCACGTAGAAATCGTTGGAAGTAAACATATGGTCAAAACTGCCTAATGTAAAATTGGCTCCCCTGGCAATGCCAACGATCCTGCGCCCGTTTCTTTTTATTAAAATCCCATTATCTGACAAAGCCCTTCTGTGCGCGCTCGAATCTCCAGTTTTTGTCCCGCCAACATTTTCTTTTAGGGGGTCATAGTCAGTTTCTCCAGTAAAAGTAGCATCGCTACTTCCAGTGTTCCCTTTTTTCACATCCTCTAAAAAGACAATCCGTGGGATCTCAATAGAGTCTGTGTAAGAAGGGTCTCCATCTGGCCCTACATCTGCTGGCATTGTTCCGAAAAATGTATCTACAAGTTCAGCTAAAATAAGGCTTTTTTTCTCGTCTGGTGGAATATTGGTCTTCATTATTCTGTCAAGCTGGCCATTGCTGATAACAAAGTTAAGCTTTCCGTAGCCTACAATTTCCCCAAGAAATCTCTCAACATCAGTTGCATAACCAGATCCCATACAAATCAATCTCAATAATATGTCTGGTTAGCTTTTAAGCTTTTCTAATTTAGATATCTGGAGAAACTAAGTGTAAAAGTACTTTCCTGTAAAAAAGCAAAGATTTAAAAACCCTAGTTCTATAGCAATGTTATATGCCAGACCAAGAACCTGAAACAATCACAACCACAATAGAAATCGACAAGCAGTTATTTCTGAAGTTCAAAGCCCTTTGCGTAATTAAAGAGCTGAAGATTTCCGGGGAAATCGGGAAAATGATTATCAGATGGGTTGAAGAAACAGAAAAAGGCTCGAAGTAATATGAGAGAATTGGATAAAGTTCTAGATAAGAAAGAAAAAGTTTTGTGGGGAGGTAAGCCAAAATTCTGGCCTTTCTTTTTCAGCGCAGTGTCTATTTCTCTTTTCGGGTTAGTCTTCATGTTTTTCGGTTTATTTGCTTTTTTGGAAGCAATGAAAACAGGTGACGTTGGTCTTTTGCTTTTCCCCCATTTCTGGATAGGCTTGGCTTTTTTTATCGGAGCCCCCGCATACAAATTTTTTGTATACAGCAAAACCCATTACGCCATAACAGATAAGAGAGTAATTGTGCAAGGCGGTCTTATAGGAAGGGACTTCCAGCTAATAGATTTTGACCAGATAACAAATGCTGAAGTAAATGTTGGAGTTTTAGACAAGCTCTTCGGCTCAAGTTCAGGAAGCATACTCTTATCTAGCGCAGGAACTTTAACTTATTCTCGAAATGGCCAGATCGCAAAACCATATACATTCAGTAATGTCCCAAACCCATACGAAGTCTTCAAGTTCTTCAAAAAAGTCTCGCACGACGTGAAAACAGACATTAATTACCCGAATAAGTTCAGGCCGAAGACAAATCCAGGGTATAAAACTAAGTACACAACAGCAAAATAGCTTTTTATGCAAGAATTTGAAAAGATTTTAAATGAAAATGAAGAGATAATCTGGGAAAGCAGGCCGAAACTTTTGCCGTTTCTCTCCCCTTCATCGATCCGTGATATAGGGATGCTTGTCGTTGCATTTCTTGTAGCACCTCTTTTCATGATGTTAGGTTTGCTTATATTTTCACTTTTCCTATCGCTATTGCTAAGTGTCCCAGACATCCTATTTATCTCCTACTTCGTTCCTGTCTTATCTTTGGTTGTCTACAAAATACTCCTCTGCAGAAAAACCAAGTATGCCATTACAGACAAAAGGATCATAGTCCAGACAGGAATAATTGGCCGGGATTTTTCTTTCATTGATTTCGACCAGATAACCAATATTGAAGTTGATGTGAATATTTTTGACCTGCTTTTTAGCAAATCGAGCGGAACAATACTAGTATTTTCAGCTGGCAACATCAAAACCTATAGGGATGGTTCTGTGCCAGAGCCTTATAAAATGCAGCACGTTCCCGACCCTTATTTAGTATTCAAAAAACTAAAGGGAGTGAGCCTCGACGTAAAAACAGACATAAAGTACCCGAATCTGATGCGAAAAGGCTTTGAGCTTCCAGTAAGTAATTATGGCAAACTTTCAAAAAGAAAAGGCATACTTTTAGAAAGCGTGCTTGATAGCAAAGAAAAAATCCTGTGGCAATCCAATCCTGTATTCCTCCCATTTATTTTCAATCTGGTTTTTACCCTAATTGCCTTATCTCCTATTTTCGCAACGATGGGTTTCATATTTCTAAAAAGCTGGATAACCTCTTTCCAAGTTGTAGGGATTCTTATAATCCTTATTTTTCTCTATAAACTTCTTGTTTACAAAAGAACCCATTATGCAATAACTGACAGGAGAATTATAATTGAGAAAGGCCTGATAGGGAAGGATTTCCAGTTAATAGATTTCGATAAGATAACAAACACAGATAGCATGATAGGCATTGCTGATAAAGTTTTCAAGAAAGGGACAGGAACCGTGACCATGTCCAGTGCAGCGACTCTAGTCTATCTAAAAAGCTCTGCAATAAACAAGCCCTATTCTTTCCAGAATATACGGAATCACAATGAGATTGTGAAGTTCCTGAACAAAATATCAATGGAATTCAAAAAAGATATTAACTACCCAAAAAGTCTAAGGCCGGCTACAGGTAACTACAAGACTGGGTATGGGAATAAGTCATAAAACCTCAACATTAGTACGTTTCCCTTTCTGGAGCATGTTTTTCAGCCTTCCTTCTTTTAGCAAACCTACCCCTAAAGGATATTCCTTGTACTTTACAATTACATAACCTTGAGTACAATCTCCAGAATTCTCTATCTCCAAATCAGCTCCCTGTATAAAACTTTTAGTTTGTTCTTTGTCTAAAATCAAAATGTTCTTAGTCGCCTCGTTCCCAAAAATCTGGACTATAACACTTGAAGGTTTGAAAGTCGCATGTTTTCTGCCAAAAAGCAGACCAAAGCTGACAGGTTTTGTCTTGTCTAAGAATTCGACAGATCCCTTATTCAGCGCGAAAACCCTGCCTTTCGATTTCTCAAAGAATTCCAGATCTCCAAACTCCTTTCTATCTATGCCGAACCTACTTTTAAAAAACTCAAAGATTTCTTGTCTGTTCATAAATTTTTTCTTATTTTGTCATATTCATTATGATCTAAAATGTCAAGAACAGAGGCAATTATTTCTATCTGATTTTCATCATCTGTGAGAGTATAATACATTCTCCAAAAATTAGGCAGCTCAACTCTGAAAAGATTATTGATCCCATATACGGTTTTATATTTCTCTGGTATCTGATCCTTTTTTATCGAATCCCCGTAATGCACATTAAATTTTATCAGCTCTACTTTTTTATTGATGGCACTTAAGATAGACCTTTCTATTTTAGAACTCGGAGCTTGTTGATTCAGATATTTGTAAACTTCTTCAGCTTCAGGAGAAAGAATCACTCGGACGTTTTTCATAGCTCAAAACCCTTTTTTATAGCTTCCCTGAGATTAGGGTTTGTGTTGTGGATCCATGTTATCCCTTTCATTGTCACAGCTATCTTGTTGCTTTCTTCCAAGTAAATAAGGACAATTTTTAATGTGTTGTGGTTAACTTGCTTCGGAAGTTTTGCCTTGAGTTCAGGAAGTGTGATCACGCTATCTTCCATGCTTTTCAGCGTATCCTCTACCATTAACACTGTATTCAATGTCGGTGAATGCTCCAGTTTATGTTCTGATTGCATAAAATCATCTATTACTAGTTAATAAATATTATGTATTTACTAGTATATAAAGTTTACTAATTAGTAAATGGATCTACCAATATAAACACACTTCACGATATACTTTGAATATGAAATACTTGTTTATTCTGGTACTATCAGTTCTTGTTATTAGCGGTTGTGTCCAAAGCCAACCTGCGAAGTTGGCTGCTTCAACTCCTATTCAGGAAGCCAATTTAAATCCTTCAACCCAAATTAGTCCAATGGCAAATAACCCAATTGCTGTCTTTGAAACAAACAAAGGAACCTTTAAGGCAGAAATATTTTCTGACAAAGTCCCAATAACAGCAGACAATTTTATTAAACTGGCAAAAACCGGTTTCTACAATAACTTGATTTTCCACAGAGTTATACCTAATTTCATGATCCAAGGTGGCGACCCGAACGGGGATGGCACAGGTGGGCCTGGATACGAAATAAAGGATGAGTTCAACCCATCCCTCAAACACAGTTCGAAAGGAATGCTCTCAATGGCAAATGCAGGCCCTAACACAGGCGGCAGCCAGTTCTTTATTACTCTAATCCCAACCCCGTGGCTAGACGGGAAGCACGCAGTTTTCGGAAAAGTAATCGAAGGTATGGATATTGTAGACAATATTGGAAAACTAAAAACAGATTCAACTGACAGGCCTCTCAGTCCAGTTGTTATACAGAAGCTAACTATCCAATAACTAGATTATAGTTGCGCCTAACACAGTCCCTATTCCATATCCTATAAACGCAGCAGCCATCCCTATAACAGCAATTTCTAATCCTGACCTGAACCAATTTCCTGTTGTAAACCTTGCTTTGAGTGAGCCCAACCCAAACAAAACCAAAACAGACAGTATCAATGAAGGTAAAATAGCGTTTAGCGGAGAGAATAGCAAAAATGGTATCAGAGGGAACAAAGACCCTATCATCGCAGAAATCCCGACAACAGCAGCAGATTTTCCAGGATGATTTCCATCCTTTGAAAGGCCGAGCTCCTCTGACATCATCGTCTGAAGCCAGATCTTTTTTGATGAAGTCAGTTTTTTTACTATATTTTCTAACTGCCTGCCTCTAAAACCTTTCCTATAGTAAATGTCCCTTATTTCTTTTCTCTCAATTCCAGGTATTTCTTCGATCTCTCTTTTCTCAGTTTCTTTTTCCCTTTTATAAAAGTCTTTAGCAGCTTTAGTTGAAGTGTAAGCGACTGCTGCCATCGAGACAGATTCTGCAAAAGTTGCTGCGAGACCCACAATTATCACTGTTTTAGCGCTTAATGTGGCAACGGCAACTGCTAACACAACCCCTAAAACATTCACAAGACCATCCTGTGCTCCAAGGATTATATCCTTGATTTCAGAGCCAACAGATTGGGGTTCATGCTTATAGAGTAGTTTTTGCTTCTTTCTCTTTGACATACGTGTATTTGGGAAAAGCAGATTATATACAGTTTAAAATAACGGGAAAATGGAATTGAACTTATCTATGGAAAACCTTTCTTTTTACAAATAAACTTCCAAAAAATCCCCGTCCTTCAGGCCATACTGTTTTTTGATATTTATCGGAGCAATAACCTCGATAATGTCCTTGGGATGTCTGGTAAGCTCAGGCCTTATTATAAGGACAGGCAAATTCTTTATTTTTCCCTTTACAAACCAAACCCCCCCTCTTTTTGTCCCATCTTGTTTTGTAAACCCTCCTATATAATCAGCTTTTTTTGGGATCTCCCATTCTTTTTCAAGCTTTAAGTTCAATGTCCCGGGAAAAAAATTCGCCTTGAACCTATCTTTAAAAACTGGCAAATAATCCTCCAGTATTTTCCCAGCAACTCCCGTGCCTGAAATTATTCTGCCTTTTAGGATTGCCATATGCCATTAATTCAAGCCAGATGTGGCTTATAAGTTGTTGTTCCAATATGTAAGTATGATTGCAAGAGCTGCAATAAAAATCAAAGGCAAGGTCCAAGGCGTCGGATACCGCGATTTTGTTGACAGGATAGCATCAGAACTAAACCTGACCGGCTTTGTCCAGAACTTGCCTGATAAATCAGTTGAAATAGTTTGTGAAGGCCAAAAGGAGATTATAGAAAAGTTCCTGACGTTAATAGACGTCAACAGGTATCCAATAAAAGTTTCAAGCATTCAAACTGACTGGTCTGAACCAACAGGGGAGTTCAAAGAATTTAATATTATTTTTGAGGACGTACCAAAAGAAACATTTGAGAGGCTTGGGTTAGGAGCATTCTACCTCCAGGAGATTAAACAAGCAGTAGACTCAGTCGGCGATAAAGTCAGCGAAGTCAAAAAGTCAGTGGAAACCCTGAGGACAGATACAAACCAAAATTTTGACAAAATGGACATGAAATACGATAAGATTTCACAGTCCCTTATAGGCATTGGGGAAGAGCTCAAGAAGTCGAATAAATAACCCATGATATCCAGATTGTTATTAGTTTAGTTTCCTTATCTTAGCCACAAAAAACCCGTCTGTGTTGTTGTGGTGTGGCCAGACCCTGGCAGTTTTCTTTATCTCCTTGTCTAATTTCTTATCGAAATCTATTATACCTTCTGATAACTTAAAACCGTCTAAACTTATATTCTCCAATTTAAATCCATCCCTGTTATCCAGAAGATACTGGACAACCTCCTCATTCTCCTCCGGCGCAAAAGTGCAAGTTGAGTAAATCAATGTCCCAGAAGGTTTTACCAGATCAAAAGCCTTCAGGATAAGCTGTTTTTGCAATCTGGCTATCCCAAAAATCCTTTTCTCTGACCATCTGGCCAGTATATCCGGATCTTTCCTTATTGTACCCTCTGATGTGCAGGGTGCATCCAATAAGACAGAATCAAACCCCTCTTTTCCCTGAAAAAATCTGATGTCCTGGTTTGTAATTATAGTATTGAGCACACCTAATTTTTCTATATTAAATTTCAGCGCTTTCAGCCTCATGTAATCAATATCGTTTGCAACTATACAGCCTTTATTCGCCATAAGAGCAGCCATCTGTGTTGTCTTAGATCCGGGAGCTGCGCAGCAGTCCAAGATTATTTTGCTTTTCTTTATCTCATCTGAAGCAATAACAACCGGAACCATTGAAGTAAGTTCCTGTATGTAAATATGCCCCATGAAATGCTCTATAGTATTGCCTATTTCGAAAAAATCTGTGGTGAAAGCGTCACGGTACCAGCTGACAGGTTTAACTGCAATTCCATATCCCTGAAATTTCTCTAAAACAGCCTCTTTCCCTGCTTTTAATGTGTTCACCCTGAAAGCCTTTGGCAGCCTCTGGTTTAGTGAGCGAAAAAATTCCTTCTCATCATCAACAAGTTTGCCATATCTCTCCTGAAATTTCTTTGGAATTTTCTTTTCTGCCATGTTTTGCATAATGGAATATGTTTTCCTTGCTTATACCAGGGGTATAGCATATTGTTTTTATACAAGCTCAACATATATATTAAGTAATGATAGGAGGGCTGAAAAATAATCTATGCCAAATCTCAAGAAAAAAAGACATAAAAAAATGAAGCACCACAAGCACAAGAAGCTCAGGAAAAAAATGAAGCACAGGCGATAGACTTTTTTGATTTTCTGTGTTTTGTTTCAAGTTCAATCAACTATTGAGTTCTTATTACGGAGATTTGATTTTCTCCGCTAATTTTATTTCTTCTATTGTCAGATGCCCACTCTGGGTTTTTTCGTCCCAGTTTACAGAGGATTTTACCACTTCTATCTTCTTTTTAAAAAGAGGGCAATCCAAAACAAGCGTCTCGTACTCCCCGCCTTCCCCGCCTATATGTATATTGTATTTCTGCTTTATTTTTTTCAGTTCTTCTAAAGAATTCCAGTCCAGCCTCCTTCCAAGCCACTCTTTTCCCAGGCCGGCAGCAGCCACACCTGTAAATATGACTTCAAATCCAGCTTTCAAAATCTCTTTCAAGTGCTCTTCCTGGTCCTGCATCCAGCAAGGCGTGTAAGTCTCTAACCCCATCTCCTTACAAATATTAGACACGCGATCATACTGGTACTTGCTAGCCAACGCGCCGGCGCCCACACAGTCAATCTCATCCCTTACAGTCTTAAGAACATTCTTTATGTCCTCCAATTCCTTCTCCTTTATTCCCTTTGTCTTCTTTGTGATTATTGGGATTCCCATGCACTCTGCCTGGACTTTTGTAAGGGAAATATTCGGGTAATGGAACATGTACGAAGCCTGGTTAGAAGAGATAAGTGAGACCAAATACCTTACCTGATGGCCGTCCTTTAGTGCTTTGTAAGCTGTAAATGTCGAGTCCTTTCCACCTGAAAACAAAACTGCCAATTTCATCTTGAGTATAGTGTGAATAGTTTATTTAAGTTTATTTAATTCTAAAAATATCCGCCAGTAAACTAGTATTTAAATAGAGCAAGACAATTCTCTGTATGTCTGACTTAAGATCCCAAAGGATTTCTGTTCTTGTCCACACAATTTTTGGAGTAATTTCTGGTTACCTTTCCCTATATTTCAGCAGATTCTGGTATGCTTTAGGCGCTTCTATTGTACTACTCCTAATAGTAGGATTTATCACACAGAAAACCTTCGGAAAAGGAAAAGACAGGAAATGGTGGGTTGGGAACGGCCTTGCTATATTCATCTTAATCTGGTTGATCTCATGGATTTTGTTTCTCAATCTTTTGCCATTGCCGCAGAGGATAATTTAGAGACAACGACTTTTCAATGTTTTGCCGGTTTATTTAGAAAATTGTATAATTTGGGGGCTTATACACAAATGATTCCTCAGACTGATAACTGCTTTTGATAATTTCTTTGATTCCACTAGTTTTATTTTTCCATCATCGGGATCAATAATCTCGTAGAAATTACCAATTCTTCTATTTACAATTATGAAATGCGGATAATGATATTTGTAGTATAAGCCAGATTTTTTATTCCAGAGATAAAACCTATCGAGATAGACTATCATGGGTTTTTCAATAATTTTGTCAATAAACTTTAGATTTATTTTTTCTCGGATCAAAGAAACTTGCTTGGGTAGACCCATCTTTTTGACGAAATCAAAAAATATCTGTGAACCTGCGTACCAGTTGATTCTGATCTTAAAATCCTTAGCAACTTTCTCCAAATGTCCCCTTGCAATATTCTCTCGTCCGTATTTTAGTGAGAATATGAGCAAATCAAGCTCGTATTTATCAGATATTTTCTGGTTTCTAGCTTTCTCCAGTAATATCATTAAACATTTTGCTAAGCATGTTTCTGGGTGTTTTTGTTTGAAATCCATGATTAATTATGGATAGCTTGCTTATTATGAGCGTCTCATGTCGTATATTAATACCCCAGCCCAAATATTCTCCTATGGCTATTAAGTATCTCGTCAATAAAAAAAGGGATACCCAATATTATTTCTTCAGCGGTAAAGGCGGTGTAGGCAAGACCAGTTGCGCTGCGGCAACAGCTTTGCATTTCTCTAAAAAAGGGAAGAAGACCTTGGTCATCTCTATAGACCCTGCTCATTCGCTAGGGGATTCTTTCGATGTAAAAATAGGCGGGGAAGTGAAGAAATTAGAGAATAATCTGTATGCTGTTGAAATAGATCCAGTAAAAGCAATGGAAGAGTACAAAGACAAGCTCTCGCCGCACCTCGAAAAAATGGACTATCTGAAAGGCTTTGGTCTCGAAGAAACATTCGATATCGCAGGAATGACACCGGGAATAGATGAAGTTGCAGCTTTTGACAAATTCCTAAAATACATGCAGAATAAAGAATACGATATAATTATTTTTGACACAGCGCCTACAGGCCATGCCCTGAGATTTCTCTCCCTTCCAGATGTATTGGAATCCTGGGTAGGCAAACTCATAAAAATGAGGATGAAGATGGCTGCTATCACTGGAATAATCAAAAAGATCCTGCCGTTTGGTGGAAAATCAGAAGAAAGCTTTGGCGCAAAAGAGCTCGAGGCAATGAAATCCAGGATAGCTGAAGCAAAAAAAATCCTATCTGACCCTAAAAAAACCCATTTCAATCTGGTTTTGATTCCAGAGGCAATGTCGATCCTTGAGTCAGAGAGGTCCTTAAAATCTTTAGCAGAGTATAAAATACCAGTTGAGACTGTCATCATCAATAATATAATGCCTCAAAATACTTCGTGCGCCTTTTGTTCTGATAGAAGGAAACAGCAGTCGAAAAGGGTTTCAGAAATAGAAAAAACTTTCAAAAATGTTGATATCAAAAAGCTAGATTTGCTGAGTAAAGAGGTCAGAGGTTTCGAAATGCTTGAAAAGGTGGCTTCTAGTTTGTATAATAAGTAGCCTTTAGTTATCAGGCTCCCAAGAAAACTCATCTTCTTCCTGATCCATAAGCCTATTCAGCTTCTTTTTGTTCTGCAGGATCTCGCTTTCCTCAGCCTTGAGGCTATCGAAATCCATCTCAATTTCCTGAGCAGCCTTTTTCCTGGTTTTCATAATTTTATAGCCATAATCAGCAGTTAGATTTATAAGCGTTTGCTATCCCATTATAGAAACTCAAAGAAAAAGTCATGAGCCTGCAGAGATTTTCGTATAAGATCCAATTTCTTTTCTAAACCTTTTCTTGGGATCTCAAACCTTCTTTTGGAAAAGAAGGGCTGAATTCGAACTCTGATCAGAACCTTCGCGGGGTCCTATCCTATCCATTGTCTGCAAAATCCCTTCTTTTGGGATCTCAACACTTTTCTTTAAAGGGACGAAATTGATTTCCTAAACAATTGTACTGAAATCAATTTCCAGCCTTCCTCAAGAAAAGGGCTGACATTAGACTACAGGCCCATTTTTAAAGCTCACTGCACATTTTTATAGATTATGTTGTCCTCGAGGGCTTTAATTGTTGACTATAACGGGACTTTTGTGCCTGGTTATGAAGAGATTGGTTTAGCTTATGCATTTTTAGCAAAAGCAGTCAAGGATCGAAGGTTTGGCAGAGCCCTGAAGTTAGTTGGCCCTTTACAGGCTCGTTGTTGGTATCTTACTTTGGCTCACAGGCTAGATGAAGTAGGAAAAGTTTTTGCAGAACAGGTCCTTCCAGGTGAAGATCCAGAATATATCCAAGAAGTTCTAAGCAGACCAGATTCTATTCTTTACAGAATTGCTAGAAACCCCCCAAAAATCGGCAAGAAAATAGACACTAAACCAATACCACTTGCTGCCTATGTAGTGGAGCAGGCAAAGAAAAGGGGCAGAAAAACCGGTGTATATACAGCCTCTTTCCAGGAAATCGTAGAAGCTAGTTTAAGAAGATACGGAAAATTGGGCCTCTTTGACTTTGTTTACGGAAATCCATTCATAGTTGGGAAAGGAAAAATAACGGGTATAGAAGAGCGTGTCAATTTTTTTGATAAAGCCGAAGGTTTTGAAGATTTCTTAGAGTTACAAGGTTTGCCGAGAGATGGGTCAGGAGTTGTTTATGTCGGTGACTCTGATCCAGATAAAGGTGTGTTTGGAAAAGTGGAAGATGCAGTTGTAGCACCAACCGCTCGAGAAGATTTCAGAAAAAAAGTTCATTCCGAATTTTCTGGACAAGGAAGGATGCATTTACCAAAGAATTGGGAAGGCGTTGCAAGACTACTTTCTGA
This sequence comes from uncultured archaeon, assembly GCA_964476045.1. Taxonomy (GTDB): domain Archaea; phylum Aenigmatarchaeota; class Aenigmatarchaeia; order QMZP01; family JACQNV01; genus CAYYYJ01. The sequence goes on from CAYYYJ010000004.1 coordinate 25,185, forward strand.
TTAGAAATTAAACAGTGTCTTCATCTTTGGTTTTTCGGGTTTTATTTCTGTCTTGGGTTCTGGATTGTTTTCAGGCAGGTCCTGTATTTTCTTTTCAATAATTTTTTCCTTCACCTGAATTTCACTATCCTTTTTCTCATCTTTAGTTTTCTCCTTCAATTTAGTATCCTTCTTTCCAGCCTTCTCAAAAAGTTTCATGTAAGGCAAATACTCAATCGCAATCTTTTTCCTCGAGCAATGTAAATTCCCTAATTCCTCAGAAAGTTCTGCAATCTCCAACCTCTTTGCTTTCGCCCTGCCTAACTGCATAAACCTCTGTGGAGGCCTGTACATCACAAACCCTGTGTGCGATTTTTTTAGCACAGAGATCCCTGAAATAAGGTCCGAGGCTATTGCTTTGAACCTCCAGTTTTGCTGCTTCATTGTTCTCCCCCTCAGGATGTCCGCATGAGAAAGTAAATCATATCCTTCTGCTATCTCCTCTGGAGTTTTCAGTTCCTGCAAAAGGTTGTTTTCGACCCACCAGAAAACTTCATCAGAATCTTTATCTGCAGTTAGCATAGCATTCCTGCCAATGCTCAGATTCCGAGAATGGAATATCGGCTGTAAAGCATTAAAAACAGAATTCTCCCTTTCCCTGTAACCAAGCGCTTCCAAATCCGTTGATCCCAGTATCTTCTTCCCCGAACAAGCAATTTGCAAATCTGTTATGGCTGATCTCAGGTCACCTTGGCAAAATTTTGAGAGCGTGATCAACGCCTCCTTATCCGCTTCTATGCCTTCCTGTGCACAAATATCTCCAAGCCTTTTTGAAATTGAAGGCGAAGGTATTTTATCAAACTTGATTAATTTACAATATCCTTTTACTGTTTTCAATTTAGGCAGATAAGGATCAGATGTTATTAGTATTAAAGGGAATTTAGAATTCTTTATTAATTCTATAATCTCTGTTGTGGCTCCCCGATCTTTAGTTCCGGAAATCCCTTCAAGCTCGTCTATGAGAATTATCTTGTTCTTGCAGAATAGGCTTTTGTTTTTAGAACTTTGCTTAATCTCTTGGATATTGTCTACACTCACATCGTCTGCATCAATCCTGTTTAGCAAAAACCCATTTTGCCCGCAAAAAGTTTCTATAAGCAAACTTTTCCCTATCCCAGTGGGCCCATAAAACATCAGGGCTTCCCCTGGTTTGAAATTCAAAACAAAGCTCTTCAGCTCTTCGACTACTTTTTTGTTGCCTACAATTTCTTCAAGGTTTTTTGGCTTGTGCTTTTCGATCCAGAGTTGCATATCAAGGTTAATTAACGGCACATAATAAATATATCTAATATGCTAAAATCCCGCAAGCTCTGTAAAATCCCAATATCTCACAGGGAACTAGACCTGCCCAGAACACAGTTTGTGGAGATAATGAAACTTGCTGAAGAAGGCCAAATCTGATTTGCTGCGAAAAGCCTTATAAGCCAGCCGATTTAATTATAAGACAAATGTGTATGGAAAAAGAAAATTTGCTCGAGAAAGAGCTTTCTGTTGTAACAGAGGCTGGCTTCAGGAATAAGGAAGAGTTTGTGGAAGAAGCTGTGAAAACTTATCTCGCAGCAAGAAAAGATGTAAGGATATTAATAGCTGCTGCATTGTATATGGAAGAGAAAATTTCTCTGGGCAAAGCTATGGAAATTTCAGGCCTTACTGTAGAGGAGTTCAAGAAACATCTCAAGACAAAAGGTATGGAGAAGAAAACATACAGCACAACCAGATCTAGAGAGAATATCCTAAAATATAGGGTAAAAAGCAGTTGAGATAATCCCTTATCGGACATGCCTGGACATTTTTTATATATCTAATATGTTAATAGCAGACACAGATTTCCTAAGCTCATTTCTAAAAATAGACAGATTGGAATTAGTTAAGGATTTTTTTAGAGAAGACATCTATGTGCCTGTTGCTGTCCAAAGAGAAATTGCAAAAACAGACCTTATAATAAAATTGAATGAAAAGAAATTTGTGCATGTTGTAAATGTCAAAAGAAAAAACATTGGGGGATCTGAATTTTTGGGAGAAGGTGAGATAGGATGCCTTTCACTTGCAACTGAAAACGATTTGGTCCTGATGAGTGATAGGGTTGCAGGAAGAGTAGGGGAATTGAATAAAATAAAGGTGGTCAATATACCCGGATTTTTGTTAGTATTGGGGGAGAGCGGGTTTCTGGACAAACCTGAATTAAAAAAAGTAATTAGAGATTTAAAAGAAAAAGATTTCCACTCACTGTCAAAAAAAGATGAGGAGGAGATAACAGGAGAGAAAAGTTAACATATGCCCAAAACCCGCAAGCTCTGTAAAATCCCAATATCCCAGAGGGAACTAGACCTACCCAGAACACAGTTTGTGGAGATAATGAAACTTGCTGAAGAAGGGAAAGATATTA
>CAYYYJ010000004.1:27709-57784 GCA_964476045.1 uncultured archaeon
CCCAGAACACAGTTTGTGGAGATAATGAAACTTGCTGAAGAAGGGAAAGATATTATTTCCCTGGGGCCAGGAGAGCCTGATTTCGCCACACCAAAACACATAATAGAATTCGCGAAAAAAGAACTGGATAGAGGGAAAACTCACTATACGCCGATTGGGGGCCTTACAGAAGTAAAAGAGGCCTTTGCCAAAAAATTAAAAAAAGAAAATAGAATTTCTGTTGACCCCGAAGACCAGATCATTGTCACAGTGGGCGCGAAAGAGGCATTGTTGCTTTCTATCCTGTCTCTTGTCGATCCAGGCGAATCTGTTCTTGTCCCAAATCCAGGCTACCTTGCCTACATCCCAATTATAGATACAGTAAATGGCAAACCAATCTCTGTCCATCTCAAACCTGAAAATAACTGGGAGTTTGATCTAGACTCCTTAAAAAAACAGATTACAAACAAAACAACTTTACTTATTCTAAATTCGCCGGCAAATCCAACAGGAGCAGTCTTCTCCAAGAAATGCCTTGAAGAAATAGCGGACTTCGCTATAGAAAATTGCTTGGTTGTATTATCTGATGAAGCCTATGAAAAATTTGTTTACGACCAAGCAAAGCATGTGAGCATAGGCTCCCTGAATGGTATGGAAAACCACACCGTCAGTATATATTCATTTTCAAAAACTTATGCAATGCCCGGATTCAGGATAGGCTTCGCGGCAGGACCGAAAGATATTATCCAAGCTATGACAAAATTAAAATTGGGGACAACTTTGTCTGCACCAACTATTTCACAATTGTCTGCAGAATACGCAGTAAAGTCCACACAAAAGCCGGTGGCAGAAATGGTGAAAGAATATAAGAGAAGAAGGGATTTTATTTACAAGAGATGCATTGAAATCGGTTTTGAATGTGAAAAACCAAAAGGCGCTTTTTATCTGTTCCCTTCGATCGGAAATTTTGGAATGGAATCCACTAAATTCTCTAAATTTTTATTGGAAAAAGCAAAAGTGCTTACAATTCCGGGAACTGAATTCGGAAAATACGGAGAAGGCTATATTAGGATGTCTTACGCGGCTTCTTACAATAAAATCGAAGAGGCCATGTGTAGGGTTGAAAAACTTTTAAAAAATCCAATAAAAAGAACTTTCAATGCTTTCAAATTTAAAAAAAGTACACAGGAGATGCTAGGCGAGTCTGATAAAGAAAAATGGGGATGAAAAAATGTCAAATTTTTCTATTTTGAATTCCGTGGGTAACACACCTCTAGTTGAAATTTCTGGCGTGAAAGTAAAGCTTGAGAATCTCAATCCAAGCGGCTCTGTGAAGGACAGGATTGCAAAATATATTGTCGGAAAGGCAGAGGAGTCTGGCGAATTGGAAAAAGGCTATACGATAGTAGAAGCAACCAGCGGGAACACAGGCATCGCTTTTTCTTTTGTTGCTGCACTGAGAGGATACAAGATGGTTGCAGTGCTTCCGATAGGAATGAGCGAAGAAAGGTCTAAGATAATGAAAGCCTATGGTGCAAAAGTTGTTTTTGTTGAAAAGGGCTGCGTGAAATGCGCTGTTGAAGTTGCTGAGAGATTAGCGAAAAGAAAAGGGGTTTACATGCCGCGCCAATTTGAGAATCCGTGGAATATCCGAGAGCATGAATTGGGTATGGGAAGAGAAATTCTGGAGCAAACAGAAATCGATTGCTTTGTTGCAGGAGTGGGGACTGGAGGAACGCTAATAGGTGTTGGGAAAACTCTAAGGAAAGTTAACCCGGATGTTGAACTGGTTGCCGTGGAACCAGCCGAATGTCCATTACTTTCTGAAAATAAATACGGTAAACATAGTATACCCGGTTTGCATAAAGGCTTTACTTGCAAACAACACAGAATAGAGGGCATAGGTGACGGCTTTATCCCAAAAATTGTCGAGAAAAATAGAAATTTAATCGATGATGTAATAAGAATAAAAAGCTCAGATGCAATTCTGCAGGCTAGAAAGTTATCGGAGCTCGGATATTTTGTCGGGCCGAGTTCAGGCGCAAATTTTTTAGCTTCCCTAAAACTCAAGAAAAAATACAAGAATATTGTAACACTTTTTCCGGATAGAGGGGATAGATATCTCAGTGAGAAGATTTTTTAGCTTAAATATTTTTATCCCGATAATTTGGGATATGAATCCTGAAATAGCTCTGTTTTGGAAAGATGCATACATGAAAGAATTTGATGCAACAGTTCTTTCAGCCTCTGGTGAAGGCGAAAAATCAGGTAAAATAATTGTCCTGGACAAAACAGCTTTTTATCCAGAAGGCGGAGGCCAGCCGTCTGATTTTGGTACCCTGAAAAAAGAAAATGGTGAGGAATTTAAAGTATTATTTTCTGGAAAAAATAATGGAAGTATATTCCATGAAATAGACAAAACTGGCTTAAATCCAGGTGACAAAATCCATGGAACAATAGACTGGAATAGAAGATACAAACTCATGAAAATGCACACAGCCATGCACCTATTCTGCAATATTTTCACGCAAAGTGAGCAAGTCCAGTTTACAGGAAACCAATTGGGACCAGAAGAAAGCAGGCTTGATGTCGCTTTAAAAGATTTTTCAAAGGAAAAAGTGCAGGTTTTTATAGACAAGGCAAATAGCTATATAGACCAAAAACTTCCTGTAACATCTTATTTTGTTTCTATAGAAGACGCGAAAAAAGATCCCACGTTGTTCAGGTTAGCTGAAGGGTTTTACCAAGATATGAAAGAACTGAGAATAGTGGAGATACATGGGGTCGATAAAGAAGCAGATGGCGGCACACACGTAAACAGTCTGGCTGAAGTAGGGAAAGTGGTTTTGGTAAAAATTGACAATAAGGGCAAGGACAGGAAGAGGGTCTATTTTAGGTTGGAGTAAATATTTTCTGATTGAAAGATTCAAACAGGAAATTAATCTTAGTATTTCTAAAACCAGTTCAATAAGGCGTCTTCGTCTTTACCTCCCTTATCTTAGAAAAATCTTTTGCGTTTGCTGCTAGCAGATCGGCCTTCACCTGAAATGCAGTTGCTGCAATCAACGCATCCGGTAAAAGCAATCCGTATTTTCTTCTAAAATAGGCGGCCTGTTGTACGATTTTGTCATCCACAGGAATTGCGTCGAAAACAGAAAAAATTTTGAGTGTGAGATCTTTTATCTTCTCGTCGTCGCATGCCTTGCTGGATAAAAGTTCTGCAACAGAAATTGTGGAATAAAAAATTTCTTTCTGCGACGACAAATATTTTAAGACATCTTTTGCTGGCGAGACGCCTCTAAGTGCGTCAATGAAAATATCTGAATTAATCACAATTGCCATAAACAAAATTAAATGTCTAATCTTTCCGATCGTATCTTCCAGTCAGACCTTATTTTTTTTACGTAATTGGAACCCGGCTCGACTTTGCCTTTCCACGCGCCGAATGCGTCTTCGACAACATTGTTTTTAAATTTGGAAATCTCGACTTTCGACCCTTCGATTGAGAAGATGACTTTGTCCCCTATTTTAATTCCTTGGACTTCCCTTACATCTTTAGGAACAGTTAGCTGAAAATTCCTAGTTACTATAGCTATTCCCATGCTAATATATTAGATATTTCTCCTTATAAACTTAACTAGTATACCCAAAACTATAGATTTTCATCCTCTATTTCTATAAAACAAGCACACATGGCCACATATAGGTAAATTTTAACCTGTAGTCAAATAGTCCTATAAAAGTATTTAAATAGGCTCCAATATAATATGTAGCATAGAACATGTAGATGAACCCTTTTTCGGATAGGTGAAAAATCTGTCCGCGGAAAAGATCAATCGAAAAAACGTAGGGTCTAGTTTTAACTAGAAGTAGCTACCTCTAGACCTAAGTATCATGTTCATTAAATCTGACACAGTCAGATAAAAGGAGGATTTGATTTCTAAGGCAACCCTTAGCTTTCAATCAATGATTTATGGAAGGACAAACTATGAATTTCGACAACGAAATGAATTTTGAAGCTCACCAGGCAAAGATCATGGTATTCGGATGCGGTGGCGGTGGATCCAACACAATAAACAGGCTCACTGACATGAACATCCAGGGCGCAATGACAGTTGCTGCAAACACAGATGCAAGGCACTTAGCTGTCACACATGCTCACAAGAAGCTTCTTATCGGAAAAGAGCTGACTAGAGGACTAGGCGCTGGAGGCTATCCAGATGTAGGCAGGAGAGCAGCAGAAGAATCCAAAGGCGAGATTAAGAATCTCTTACAAGGATGCGACTTGCTGTTCGTAACATGCGGTCTAGGCGGTGGAACAGGAACAGGTTCAGCTCCAGTTGTCTCAAAATACGGAAAAGAAGCAGGTTCTATAGTGATTTCTACAGTCACACTCCCATTCAAAATGGAAGGCGCTAGAGTAGGTAAAGCTGAAGAGGGTTTGATGACTCTAAGAGACGCAAGTGACACAGTTATCGTAATCGAGAACCAAAAACTTGTCGAACTTGCAGGCAACAGACCTTTGAAAGAAGCTTTCGCAGTCGCCGACAATCTCATCGCAACAATGATCAAGGGTATTACAGAGACAATATCACAACCATCTCTAGTTAACCTGGATTATGCAGACGTGAGAACAATCATGCACTCAGGCGGTGTCGCAACAATAGGCGTAGGCGAATCAGACACACAAAATAGAGCAAGAGAAGCAATCACGCAAGCTTTAGCTCACCCACTATTGGATGTAGACTATCAAGGTGCATCAGGCGCTTTAATCCAGATAATTGGTGGAGAGGATCTGAGATTGGATGAGATTAACCTCATAGGTGAAACAGTCTCACAGCACATGAGCCCAGATGCAATGGTTATGTGGGGTGCAAGAGTCCTTCCAGAGTTCAAAGGAAAAGTTCAGGTGATAACCATAATCACAGGTGTAAAATCACCATACATCCTTGGAAAAGGCGAAGAAGTGAGACAAGCAAGAGAATCTTCACGGGAGCTTGGTATCTCAACCTTCTCTTTCTAAAACCAAATTGCGGATAACATCCGCTTCTTTTTATTTTTTTACGGTTTTATAGTTTAAGGCAGATGGCTAGCTGTCTTGGCTATAAACCAATTTTCTATTTTATTTAACTAGTGTTAACTTTGAAAAATTATTGCCAAAAATTCAAAATAACTAAGTGCTATAGCCCAGTTCTTTAAGCAAATTCTTGAAATTTCCAGAATCAACAGCCTCAGTCGCTATGTACAAAAGGATCGCTTTCGTGAATTCGTATCCTTCATGGCTTTTCCCGCAGTCGACGCATTTCTCAGTTGAAGGCAAAATTCTTTTGGAATCCCCGTTCAACCCCTCAGCCACTTTTTCCTTGCAGAATTTCTCAGCGAATTTTATCAGGTTCTCATGAAGCTCCTTCAGCTCTGGCTGGTTTTTAATCACAGCGCCAACCTGGTTGTAAAAATCAGGTGAGAAAATCACATCGCCCCATGGGCTCTCCTTTTCCCCTTCTCCTCTATGAGCAAGGCCTGCCTTGAACTCACAGGACTCGAAATATTTTCTGGCCATTTTGCCTTTTTGCTGGTTAGCGTCTTCCTTCGGCTGCCTTCCCCATTTCTTGATTTTGGAAAGCTTGATGCCTCTTACATAACCTTCCCTCTCAAGGGCTTCAACAGCGCCATAAACAGTGGAAACAGGCTCATTAAGCTCTTGTGAAATTTCTTTTACAGTCTTCCCATCAAGCCCGCCTTTTCTTATATGGTTAAAAACAGTCCAGACAGCTTCCTTCTCAAGAAGCCTTGCTGATTTCTCTGATTGTATTGGAAGATAGGGGAGATATGTGTTTCTCATGTTTAATTATTATTGGTTCTCTACAATATAAAGTCCCAATTTCCCGAATTATACGAATTACACAATTTCATAATCTAAGAAACAGAATGTATATCCTTTTTCTTTCCAAGACTTTGTTGTCGAGGGGAACAAAATGAGTCTTGGATCCATCCAAATTCCCTATAGGCTTCCAATGTGGTGCCTGATTCCAGGTGTTCTGGAAATGGACAATTTAAGAAACTTAGGATGAGAAGGTATATCCTTTTTCTTTCTAAGTTGTCAGTGTCGAAGAGGAAATGATATGGCTTACAATTCTGTTGTCTGTGTTGGTGCTGCCGGAGAAAGCCCAGCTAATAATACAGAAGATATAAAATACAGAGGACTAAATAGAATTTCTGGATATTTGGATGTTGTCTCTCCTGTTGTCTCTATTCAAGAGTTTGATAGGGGTGTAGGCAGTTCTGCCAGAACTAGGACAGGAAGAAGCCATGAAGAAACTCATGGTATATATGATAAGCTTGCTTCTAGTGAAAGTCCAGCTTTAGAAAACGAGATTACAATTTATGTGAAAGTGGGTAGAGAGGGACCTGAAACAGTAGACCCTAAAGAGAGTAGAAACATCTCCAGAAGAGTTGAAGTTGTATTAGGCGGTTACAACAAGCTATTTGCTGATAGCAGGCTTCACAGAACAGGCGACGGAGAATACGAATTAAAGCTGAGAGGAACTTTCGGTGTGGGTGAAGACGTAAAAACCTACCTTTCTGGAGCGCTTCAAACAGAGTTGGCTGGAACTGGCTTGAAAATATCACTCGAGGTGCATGGAGATAAGGCTGCAGATTTAGCAGATGAGGTTTTCGAATTAGGAGAGCGTCATGGACCTCAGCAAGGTTTATTGGAAGCTGCATTAGCAGATTGCCCAAGTAATAGATACAGAGAATTAAGTCCGAGAGAAGAAAGAGCTGACACAGAAATAGAACTCGGAAAAGCAAACAAGATCCCAGTATATGCTGGCCCACGCATACCTCAAGAAATTGTGGACTTTTTGGAAGGTGTCGAGCCTTCGGATCCACGTTCAAAAATTATTGCCAGTTTGGAAAAATTGCCAGAGCAGGAAAAAGCAGCAGCCTTAAAATATATTGAAGATCTGGAAGCCAAGTCAGTTTCTTTGGAGCGTGAATCCCGAACAGATCATTTAACAGGACTTGGAAATAAAAGAGGACTTGAAGAAAACCTTTACAGGGAAGTTGGCATCTTGAACAGAAAAGGCCGCGATGGCAAGAGTGCGAGTGTAGGTGTTCTTTTCGTAGACTTAGACAACCTGAAAGCAGTGAACGATGCAGCTGGTCACGAAGCAGGCGATTATGCAATAAGAGTTCTAAGCAGATTACTTGAAAGATCTTTAAAGAGACCGGCTGATTCCGCATACAGAGTTGGCGGAGATGAGTTTGTTGCAGTTCTTCCAGACACAGATGAGAATGGAGTTCAAATAATAGCTCAGAGATTAAAAACTCAGGTGGAACGAGCTATCCGATTATACAAAGGTTTCATGGGCAAAGAAAGATGCTATATAACAACAAGTGAAGGGCAAAGAGATGTTCTTGATCTGATAGGTGTTTCTGTCGGTGTTGCTGTTGTTAATTCAGGGGAAAAGAAATCGCCAAAAGAGTTATTAGAAGAGGCAGACGCAAAGATGAGAAAAGACAAAACAACAAGAAGATTCAGGTACAGGGCAGCTTAATGCCAAGGCTTTACAAAATAATTAGTTTTCAGAGATCCCTCCTTTTGAGTAAGTGCCATTTCTGTGTAGAAAGTCATTAAATTCGATACTTCTTACACAAAGCCCTGAAAAAAGAAAACTTTATATATCTATTTATACTATAATATAAAAGCTCTTACATCTAAGCTATAGGCTATTCTGGTTAAGATATATAAGTATGCCACATCTAATATATACATATGAAAAGGGACCCATTAGAAATAATAGAGGAGATTTTCAGGCTTCTAGAGCAGGAGTCGTCTGCGCTCAGCATAAATCAAATAGCCCAGAAAACAGGGCTCCACAACATTACAGTAAAAAAGTACATCCATCTGATAGAAGTGGTCAGGCAGGAACCAACAGTAGAAATAATCAAAACAAGCCATTCTGTGATAGTTAGAGTGAAGCGAGAAGGCTACAGCGAAGTTTCTCAGTTTTAAATTAGAGGAGGATATTATGACGAGAGAATTTTCAGAATTTGACGAATTGGACAAAAAAGAAACCACAAAACAAAAAGACTGTACTTCAGTCAAGTACGGCGTCTTCATGGAAAAAATAAACACAAAGCTCAGAAGGATCATGCTCACGAATCCTTTTGTCCAGAAGGGCGAGCTAGTTGAACTGCTCAAAGCCACAGTATCCATAGAAAAAGATATAGGGAACGACAAGGAACTCGACGATAACGTAAAAACAGATCTTGTGACCCGTCTAGACACATTTGCATGGTTTATGACATCGATGCTTGATGAGATATCTGATCTTGAAAAAGCTTCGAAAAACCAACTTGAAAAAGATGCCGAGGAAGAATTTCCAGATGAGGACCAAAATTATTTTGGCTGAGTTTGATATAGAGTTATAAAATTGCATATCAATAGTATAGTAAATTGGGAAGTTTGTATATGAGTGAAACATCAGAAATTGTAACTTTGAGCGTAGGCGAACTCACAAACAGAGGCGAATCTGGCAGAGGAATTGTTAGAATAGATACCAGCACAATGAGAAAACTCGGAGTGAAAGAAGGGGATGTAGTCGAGATCCAAGGCCAGAAAAAGTCCGGTGCAATAGCTGTGCGCGCGTATCCAGCAGATGTAGGCCTAAATATTATTAGAATGGATGGGATCACAAGAAAAAATTCAGGAATAGGCGTAGGAGAAACAGTAAAAGTTGTGAAAGCTGCTCTTCGAGATGCAGAAAGGGTTGTTCTAGCCCCTGCCCAAAAAGGTGTTATTATACAGATGCATCCGGAGCTTCTTAAGAAAAATTTATTCATGCGGCCAGTAGCTAAAGGCGATATAATAGCCCCTTTCCCAGTTGTAAGGCAAAGAGGCACAGGGCCTTTCAACGACTTTTTCGGTGTTAGTTTTGAGGAAATATTTTTCACCCCTATTCCAGGAGAGACAAGGTTAGCAGTTGTCTCCACATTCCCAGAAGGAATAACAAGAGTCACTAATTATACTGAAATCGAGCTAAAACCAGAGGCAGTGACCTCTCTAGATGAAAGCGTTCCAACAGTCACTTATGAGGATATCGGAGGCCTTGGAGACGCAATAATAAAAATCAGGGAAATAGTAGAACTTCCAATGAGGCACCCAGAATTATTCACAAGGCTAGGGATAGACCCTCCGAAAGGAGTGCTTTTGTATGGTCCACCAGGAACAGGGAAAACCTTGCTGGCAAAAGCAGTAGCTAACGAAGCAGGAGCAAATTTCTCAGTGATTAACGGGCCAGAAGTTATGAGTAAATGGTATGGACAATCAGAGGCAAACCTAAGAAAGGTTTTTGAAGACGCAGAAAAGAACGCGCCATCTATAATTTTCATAGACGAAATAGACGCGATAGCGCCAAAAAGGGAGGATGTGCGAGGTGAAGTCGAAAAAAGGGTCGTGTCGCAGCTGCTTACAATGATGGATGGCCTCAAGTCAAGAGGCAAAGTTATAGTTATCGCGGCAACAAACATGGAAAATTCTTTAGACCCAGCCTTACGAAGGCCTGGCAGGTTCGACAGAGAAATAGAGATCGGCGTCCCAGACGTCAAAGGGAGGAAAGAGATCTGCCAGATTCATATGAAAAATATGCCGCTTGAAAAAGACGTGAACTTAGACGAACTCGCTTCCATTACTTATGGCTTTACTGGGGCAGATATACATGCCCTAGCAAAAGAAGCTGCAATGTCTGCTCTCCGAAGGGTTTTGCCAGACATAAATTGGAAAAAGCAAGATGAGATATCACAGGATATCCTAGAAAAACTCAGAGTCACGAAAAAGGATTTCCAGAATGCGCTTAAGATGGTAGAGCCTTCTGCGATGAGGGAAGTTCTTGTAGAAATCCCTAGTGTCAAATGGAACGATATAGGCGGATTAGATGAAGTAAAAGAATCTCTAAGGGAGGTTGTCCAGTGGCCTTTGCAAAACCCAGAAGCTTTCGAGAGGATTGGAATAAAGCCGCCGACTGGAGTCCTTCTCTACGGTCCCCCTGGAACAGGGAAAACTTTGCTGGCAAAGGCAGTAGCAACAGAATCACAAGCTAATTTCATTGCAATAAAGGGTCCAGAGATTCTCTCCATGTGGGTCGGTGAATCTGAGAAAAAAATAAGGGAAATCTTCAGGAAAGCAAAACAAGTCGCCCCGTGCATAATATTTTTTGATGAGATGGATTCCCTTGCTCCGAGAAGGGGGTCAGCCGGATCTTCTAGCCACGTGATGGAGAATATAGTCTCACAGATTTTGGTTGAGATCTCAGGGTTGGAAGAGCTCCACAATATAACAGTCATCGCAGCAACTAACAGGCCTGATATCATGGATCCTGCTTTGTTGAGGCCAGGAAGATTTGAAAGGCTAATTTTTGTGGGACCTCCTGATGAAAAAGCAGTTGAGGAGATCCTGAAAATCTACACGCAAAAAATGCCTATAAGCAAAGACGTAGATATAAAATCCCTGGCTAAAAAACTCCAAGGTTATACTGGCGCAGACCTGGAAGCGCTTTGCAGAGAAGCAGGTCTAACAGCTTTGAGGGAAGACATGAAAACAAAATCAGTGGCAATGAAACATTTCGAGGCAGCCTTGGAAAAAGTCAGGCCAACAATAGACCCAAAAACAGTTGAGTATTACAAAAAAGCCGGGGAAAAGCTCAGAAAAGGGAAAACAGAGGAAAAACCTATAGACCCAAGCTATGGTTAGCTTTCCCACGCGAGAAAACGTATATACCAATATTAGCAATATATTACCTATCTGATAGTTATTTAAACCCTAAATAGCATAACAAAGTCTATTGGTTTGAGGGCCCTTGAGAGATATGAAAGTAAGAGTATTAGAAAAAACAAATAACAAGCTAGTATTTGTTCTCGACGGGTCTACCACAGCTTTCGCAAATGGCTTGAGAAGAGTAATGATCTCTGAAATACCTGTCCTTTCCATTGATTCTATAAGAGTTTTAGATAATAATTCCATACTTTTTGATGAAGTAATTTCCCATAGGCTAGGTCTAATACCTCTAGATTTCGATCCAAAAAAATTCAATTTCCCCGAAGATTGTTCATGCAAAGGGGAAGGATGCCCTTCCTGCGAAGTTGTCTTTGCGCTCGAGAGGACTGGTCCTGCAATAGTGCATTCTAGCGACCTCAAATCCTCAAACAAAGATGTCGAGCCGTCCAGTCCTGACTTTGTTATTGCTGAATTATTGGATTCGCAGTCGCTTAAGCTGGAGGCTTTCGCTAGACTAGGAAAAGGCTCCAAGCACGCTAAGTGGCAGGCAGCAAATGTCACTTATGGTTATTATCCAGAGCTGGAAGTGAGCGGAAAAGAAAAATTCGAGAAATACATTAAGAAGCTTCCTCAGAACCTGTTCGTCGAAAAAGCAGGCAAATACGCTCTAGCTGACCCAACAAAATTGGATCTATACAAAAAATGTGAAGAGGAATGCGATGCAATAAAAATAGCAGTAGACGATACAAAGTTTGTTTTCAAAGTGGAGAGCATGTCTGGTTTAAAGCCAGAATATGTGGTATCCAAAGCCACAGAAATTTTAGAAGAAAAAGCATCTGAATTCAAAAAGCAGCTGGCTGAGTTGAAGTGATTTTCTTGCGTATATTTTTCTTATTTTAAAAGTAGTTCAAGCGTGCCTTGTAGCAACACTAACTGATATCCAGCATATTCCTGCGCCTAAAAATAAAATCAATGCCAAAACTGATGATAGAATTAAATTAAATTCAGAAACGCCAGGACTGCCTAATTTTAAATTTGTCATTATCAGGGAACCGAGAAGAAGCAATATTCCGCCTAAAATCCAGACACCAACCAGCTTAACAGACGTCATGTTAATACTTAGGCCTAGCTAGTATTTGAATATTTGTATCAGATAATTGTGCAATGAGAAAGAGTCTCAAGGAGTTTACTGGTCTTTTGCGCCTTGTTGTATAACTTCTATCTTGCCTATTTCTAAAAATCTCACAGGATAAATTCTAGACCCGTCTTTCTTCATTTTCTTCTGATAGGTTCCGCTGACAATATTTTTCACGAATTCCTCTAGACTTGATTTGGATGCACAATCTTTCAAAAAATCAATTGTGTATTTCCTTGATTTTTTCTGGATCATTGTCTCAGCGTTTCTGTTAAGTATCATAGAAATTGTGATCTGAAGCTTCCAGCCGTCTTTTGTATCAACAGTATCTATTGCCTCTAGCTTCTGAAGGCCGCTTCTGATATTTCTGTAAATATATTCTTGATTGCAGACAAGGCCGTGAAATAAAGTGTGCGCAGATTTCTCTTTAATATCGTCAATCTTGAATAAAAGCTTGATATGCCCCCTGGTCTTATCGCTAGTGAGCTGGCTTGCAGTAGCTTCAACTGTTCGCCCAACTAAATAAGTAGTATCAGTGGTCGGAGTTTCGTACAAAAACATTTGCCCAAACATTTTAGGAGCCAAAATATTGTACCAGTCCTTTCCCTTCCATTTTTTTAATACCTCTGTTTTGCTTTGGGTCTTCGAGTCGTCTTTCTGCTGATCTTTCTGATCCTGAACTTTTTGCCTGTCCTTCTCTTTCTGTTCCAATCTCTTTAGGTCCTGTTTTGGCATAAGTTTCCTCTTGCAAATTAGTTTCTTTTGGGTACTGTAGCTGATTCAGCTGGACACTGGTCTGAAGACCAGTGTCGTCCCTTCCCCTCTTTTCTAAAGAAAAGGGTAGAGTTTTGGCATATTCTGGAATTATGGGTTTAGTGATATTAATATTAGTTGTCTCTTCTTGTTTTGCTGAGTTATCTACCATTTTAGTATTTATATGCTTATCTAGCGCCTCCTTGATCATGGCATCAACATTCTCTATAAACATCTGTTCTGTGCCAGCTGGTATTGTTGCCCCTGATGCAGCTGCATGGCCTCCACCTTCTCCGCCCAAGACCCTAGACACTTCAGAAAGGATTTCTTTCAGATTTATCCCCAATTGGACACACTCGTCTGAAGCCCTGCCAGAGATTTTTAGCCCCTCTTCTGATGCAACTATCCCGAACATAGGTTTTATAGAATTTGTGTTTTTGTGTAAAATCGAAATCACATTAGAAATTATATGCTCTGATATTTTCTCCCCGCCGAGAATATATATTCCTTGCGCAGTTTCCTTCTTTATTTTTTCTTTATTCTTTTCCATCCAACTCAGTGAAGATCCTATAGATTTTCTATATTCGTCTAAAACATCTTTCATCTTTTCTACTGCAATGGAATTGCCTAGACATATCTCAACTCCAAGATACGCTTTTCCCATTTTCCCGCACGCATTTATGGTCGTGGCAAATTCTCCTGCATCCCTGAGTTCCCCAGGCCTATTGAGAAGTTCGTAAACATCCCCAAAAATCCACTCTGGATTTTCGTGCCCGACGCCAGCTCGTTCTATTATAATAGCAGAAGAAAGCTTCCTCTGTTCTTCCTGGCTCAAATCCGATAGCGTCCTCCAGCTGCCATTTTGTTTTTTCACTTCAATTCCATTGTCCTGCAAAAATTTCACAGCCCCCAACTGGGATCCAGAAACGTTTGGTATGTAAGGGTCTATAGAATATTCCAATGCTTTATGCATTGGCCGCATTGTGCGCCCCCAAATTCGTAGCCCCCTATGCGAGCTAACCTTGTTGGAAACTATTGCATCGTGCAATATTTCCCTATTTAACCCAAGCAATCCCCAATCAGATCCTATAGCCTCTGCCTGGGAATCCCCTATCGCGCCTATGATAGCCAATTCAGACAGGTCCTTGTTCGATGCGTCCAGGGATCTTGAAACAAGATAAGATGTCCCTGAGCTAGACAAATTTTCTGCCACCCCGAAATCTAACGGGTTTATTTGGATTATGTGGTCCGCCGGTTTCCCTTGTGATTGGTGATGGTCAATGATTATTATTTTTTTATCTGTCATTTTATTCAGAAAATTTAATTGGCCTGAACCAAAATCCAAAAAAACCAAGAGCCTTTCTTTAGATTCCTGAACTCTTCTGAATGTCCTTTCATTTAATTGTTTCAACACAGTCACATGGAAACTTTTGTTCTCTCTCAAGAGCGAAGCCGAGAAAATAGATGTTGCCGTTATCCCATCCGCATCATATTGTCCGAAAACACGAATAGTGTCAGAATAAGATTTTATCAGCCTTGCAGCTTTCTTGGCTTGTTCGATCAAAAGTTCAGGATGTTCTTCCATAAACTATATTACCTTGGATTAAATAAGTACAGCAAGTTTTAGAAAACTATTCCGGGACAAATATGGATACATAGAATTAAAGTAGTTTTTATTCTAGAGAGGCTTCAACAAAACCATTAAGTAATTGGTCCCCTGTTTCAAAGTCTGTTTGTCTGGATTCTTATCTAATAGAGCAGTGTATATATTCTCGGAAATACAAATAAATAAGGAACAGATAATAATATATGCTAGAATCTTTAATAAGTTTTGATACCATAACAAAGAGACCTTATACAATTTTCGTAGTTTCGTTTATCCTGGCCTCCCTAGGTTTTATCCTAGGCAATGCGATGCCAATTAAATTTGCTCTTGGTGGTAATCTTATTAACCTCAGCGGCGTTTTTTCGATAATATTCATACTGCTCCCAACAACCTACATGTTCACGCGCTACATTATCAGGGAGGAATCTTTCCAAGAGAAGTACATTGCAAAAAAGTATACTAAAACTTCATGGAAAAGGTATCGGCTTGATGCCGTAGTTTTAATAATGTTCTTTTTTGGCTCCACCTTCAGCTTTGCTTTCTGGTCGTTTTTCCTGCCAGCTGATTTCTTCCAAGTCCAACAGGCTGAAATAGGGAAAATAATAAGCGGCCCATCAAGCTATGCTACTGCTTCTGGGCTAGGGTTTAGGGAGATACTTCTAAACAACGCAAATGTGATGTTCCTAGGTTTCATTTTCTCGCTTCTTTTCGGAGCTGGTGTAGTTTTCGTTTTGCTCTGGAACTCGAGCCTTTTGGGCGTCAGGATAGCGCAGCTTTCGTCTAGCCTTCTTGACATCCCATCTAAGTCGATACAGTTTCTACCTCATGGAATCTTTGAAATTGCAGGGTTTGTTCTTGCCGGTTTGGCAGGAGGAATGATCTCAGCTGCTGTAGTGAGGGGATACCATAAAAAAGGGGCATTCGAGAAAATATTATTTGATTCGGTTTCATTGCTCATGATAGCATTTGTTTTTATCGCTATCGGAGCCTGGATAGAAGTTATCTGAGCAAGGTATCTTACACCATAGGCCAGATAGTGTCTAGAAGCCTATTTGCTCACTATTATGGAATGCTATAAATTAAACCAATCACATAGTTAATATAATAATAGCTTATAAGAGGTTTATGAAAAAGGCCCGGGAACACAAAAATGCGCGTAAGGATTACAAAAAATTTTTGGCTATAAATTCTTTAATAGTGTTGTCTGTTCTCGCTACAATGTATATCAATGACACCGCGCCGGCACTATCAGGCTCTGTTATAGCTAAAAGGGTAGAGATTGTTGATAAAGTAAATATCTCATTCGATAGAACTTCTGAGTATCTATGGACACCCTCATCGCTTTCTTCTGTGCACGGGTTAAAGCTTTCAGGAAAGTTTACGGGGACAGGGGCCGCAAAAGTCTTTATAGTAGACGGCGGCAAAAAAATACTTGTCTTGGATTCAGCTTCATTGGGAAAGAAGTCTTCAGAAAAAACAGCGAGTACAGATCTGGTCCATGAAAGCCCTCCACCAGCTAAAGTTATTGCAGGGGGACTATCTTTGTCAGGAAATCTTATATCCGGTGGGCAGTCGAATTCCAAGCAAGAGGATGATAATAGAACTGAAAACTCAAGTTTGTTTTCTGAAGGAGAAACAAATGCCTCCACTGGAATTTCCCAAGAAATCAACGAATCGTCCAATAATAAAACAGATAGTGTTAACCTGCCTTCCACAGAAGCCGATATTAGTGGAAACCAGCTTCCACAAGAAGCCGGAAACAAAGAACTGTATAATGTGCCAATCACTTTTAATTCTGTTTGCGAGGAAGCCTGCCTTTTGAACGAGACCAAGTCTGGGTATAAATTGCTTTTTGAAGTTTCAGACTCTGTGATAGCAATAGATAGCATAGCTTATGAAGTTGTTGAAAAAGTAAATACCGCAGATCATATTGATGTTAATAACAAAGAGGGTAAAGAAACTGGATTCCATAAAGTGGTTGAGAATGGAGAACTTTATGACTTGATCATGGAAGGCGGCTCTTCGAAGAAGGAAATAGCAAAACTAAACGGATTGAAACATATACCTGATAAATTTGTAATAAAAATTGATAAAGACCCAAAACAACCTTTTACAACAGATATTATTGCTGCAGACAGTATAGATTTTGAAAGCTCCAACATAACCCTGCATAAAGTTGGGAGTGTGAATAGGATATTGGAGTGCAATAATTTTGATCTCCCTACATTTACTTGTAAATCTTCCTGGAAATCAACAGGAATAAAGTTTAATGAAACAGAAGATACAATAACATTTTCGCCAAAACATTTTTCAGCATATGCAGGCGGGCAGATAAATGTCATAAACCTTCAATCCTACCCTTCTGTCGGCGGCAATTGGACAGTAA
The DNA here is from genome assembly GCA_964476045.1 of uncultured archaeon. Lineage (GTDB taxonomy): Archaea > Aenigmatarchaeota > Aenigmatarchaeia > QMZP01 > JACQNV01 > CAYYYJ01. Next base: position 44,346 of record CAYYYJ010000004.1, read on the forward strand.
GATTCAACACAACAGGTACAGAGGACCTGACAATAACACCAATAAATGGAACAACTTTCGGAGTGGTCCGTCCAAACGACCTTAATTTTATTCAACTGACTTGCGGACAAACAATACTCAACCCAGTGTTTAATGGTACATCAGTATTTTATCCTAACTACACGTGTAGCGAGGTCGGTAATGAAATTTCAAAAGTCCTGACCCCAGGAAAACATCACCTGCAATTCAATTACGGCCAATCGGTCGCTTATGCAAACAATGACGCAAGCTGGACAACATGCGGGACCCTTGGCACAGGGATCAACACCCTTACAGCAAATGTTTCCACTGACGGGACGTGCTTCACATTTAGCGCAGATAATTCTGTCTTGGACTGCCAGGGGAATTCAATCACTTATTCAACAGGTTTCACACAAGGCTATGGGATCGATGCCCCAACAATGAATAATATAACAATAAAAAACTGCAATGTGACCCAGGGGAACGACTTCAGCAGCAGTGCACATGCAATAAGGTTTACCAACACAGCCAACAGCAGTATATCCAATGTTTTTACAAACGCGACAGGTTCTGGTTCAGCTGGAATTTTCCTTGGTGGGCTCAGCGGGTCAACAGGAAACAATATCACTTACAGCAACGTCACAAGCGTCCTCTCTTCAGGAATCAGCGCAGGCTCAGGCTCCATAAACAACAGGATTGAAAACACAACAGGACAAAGCACTTCCGGGATAGGTATAGAAGTTTCTGGAAATAATAACACTTTAAGCAATTCAACAGGGTTAAGTTCATCTGGTCAAGGACTATCTGTCAGTTCGTCCTACAACACAATACTGAACACTACGGGAAAAAGCAATTCAGGCGATGCTGGCGTATTCTCAGGTAACTCGAACAACATAACACTATCGGTTTTTGTGACAAATATATCTGCTGCCATGAACTTTGCTTCTACGGCCTCCAATAATAATGCAACTAATGTGACCTTAAATACAAATTCTTCTTGGATCACTACATCAACAACATCCTCGAGTAATGGTATTGCATGGACTTTTTTTGATTCTTCAAATGGCCAGATAGGAATAGCTCCAGTTGTCGATCTCCCGTATAACAAGAACATAAGTGTCGACAACCTTAATTTTAGCTCAAACAAGGCTTATCTAAAAAGCACAGAGTTAACATTCCTCAACACAAGTGCCCAAATAAAGCTTAAAGGGGTGTCATATACTGATCCCGGGCCGACAGTTGACTTAACAGATAGCGGGACTTACTTAGACTGCGCTGCATCAAGGTGCACCAAACAAGGTTACTCGAATGGGATCTTTATTTTCAATGTAACAAGTTTCACCTCCTATTCATCAAAAGAAACAGCATCAATAGCCTCAGATTACACCAAGACATATGGGGGTTCAGGCGACGATGTCGCTTACTCCATATCCAAGGTCACAGACGAGCCAAATAACTTTGTTTTTGCAGGCGACACGAGATCATTCGGTGCCAATGGAAAAGATATATGGGTAATAAAATTCAATGGGGCAGATGGGTCAATACTCTGGGAGAAGAGATATGACAAACAAGGCGACGATGGCCAAGCCCCCAGTACAAATACTGGAGCAGGCGGTACTCAGAATTATGTCGCGATAACAAATGTGTCAGATGGCTTTGTTGTTGTTGGTGCTACAGGAGGCAGCAATGACGCATGGGCCTTGAAGCTTAACACTTCAGGCGGTGTGGTATGGCAGAAATCTTATGATCACGGCGGAAGCGACGGTTTTACATCTGTTTCTGCTTCATCGAACGGAAGTGTATGGGTTGGTGGAAGCAGCTATTCGTCGCAGACACAATATGATGCATGGGCAATGAAATTAGATTCCAATGGCGGGGTCTTGCAACAAAATACTTACGGGGGATCACAAGACGATTACTTATCTTCCATATACTCCACATCTGACGGCGGAGCTATATTCACTGGGTGGAGTTATAGTTCTGGAATCACCACAGGCGGCGGCGATCTATGGCTTGCTAAGCTGGATAGCCAAGGTGCACTGAATACAAGTAAAAGTTACGGGACAACTGGATTCGATTACGGTGCTTCAGTTATACAAACCTCGGATGGAGGGTATGCTGTAGCTGGAAAAGTAGCTTCTAGTAGCCTCTGGTTAATGAAGCTGAACTCTAGCTTTAGCATAGAGTTTCAAAAAAAATATGCGGGATTTTCAAACGACGAGATAGCAAGATCCTTAATACAAACATCGAGCGGAGGGTACGCAATGGCAGGGGAAACACGGACATGGGGATCAGGGGAATCTGATTTCTGGCTCATAAAAACAGACAGTTCAGGTAATGTTCTTTTTGAAAAAGCATATGGCCGTGAAAACGACGATCAACCATATTCTATTGTTGGGACAACAGGGGGCGGATTCATTTTAGCAGGCGCTACATATAGCTCGGGAGCTGGGGGATCAGACGCATGGATAGTGAGCACAGATACAGCAGGTGATATTTCAGGATGCTCAGTCTCGAACTCCGCTGCAACAGTTTCGAGCACAGATGTATCAACTAAGACAGGCTTTGCCGGCTCAACAACTTCAATAACAGGAGTAAATACATCAGCAACCGAAGCAACAACAACTACAACATTAGGTAGCTCCTGCACAGCCACTTCCGTGTCGTTGAGTTCTTGTGGCAGTGTAACCCAAAATACAAATCTGGTAGGTCATGTTCTAAACCCATCAGGAACCTGCCTAACATTGAATGCAAGCAATATCGCTTTAGACTGTAAAGGTTTTAGAGTAAGCGGAGCCTACACTGGATCTGGAACATATCCAGCAATAGATGTTCTAGACAAAAATAACGTCACAATAAAAAATTGTAACATAAATGTCACCTCAAGTTCAGCATCAGTTGACGGGATAAGGTTGACAGGAACCAACAATTCCAAACTTCTAAAAAACAAAATATCTGTGAACAATTCATTGGGCTCTCCGATAAAACTGATCTCAAGCTCCAATAACATGATAGCAAATCACACAGATTTTTACAGCAACGATTCAGCAGGCCTGGATGTTCAAATGTCAAGCAACAATATCATACGCCAGAATATAATACTCAATAACTATAGTTCTGGGGTGCTTATACAAAAAGTCACAGGGTTAGCTGTTAACAATACTCTGGAATACAATAATGTAACAACCTTAAACTCTGGGAGTTCCATAAACCTTACAGGCGCCTCGAACACATCAATTTCCAATACCACAGCTAGAAGTGACTATGGATTAGCTATATACGTAGATCCATTATCAACGGACAGCAATATTACAAACACGACAGCGCTGACATCGAATGGAACTAGTTTATACATCAATGCACGAGGAACTAGATTAGATTCGTTGAATCTTACAGCAAATCTAGGTACAGCTTTAAGGATAAACTCATCGAATACGCAGTTTTCCAATTTCACTCTAAAATCTAACCAGTCGTGGATACTTTCAAATTCTGGAATCTCAGGATCCACATTGTTAGATGTTCTCTTTGGAGCTAATCAGGGCTCAATTAAAATAATACCATCTGTCACTGTACCGCAAAACCTGAACTTGAGCATCGAACTGTTAAACATATCGCTTAACAGAACGTTCCTGAACAGCACAGCTCTTTCATTCCTCAACACAACAGGGAGAATCTACTTGAATGATATACAGTATCAGGACCCTAGACCAATGGTAGACTTGCAAGATAACCTAAATTACAACTTCTGCAATCCAACCAGATGCAATGAGGAAAGTTTTTCAGCCAATACTTTCGTCTTCAATGTCTCTGGTTTCAGTTCTTATTCTTCAAAGGAAGGAAAGGTTAACATAACATTAACAAAAACAAGTTCATCACAGTTGGTAGAAGTCGGGACCCAGATTAATTACAGCATAATCGTGAATAACACAATAGGCGATTCGTATAATGTAAAGATAGACGAAATATACCCCCCCAGTGGCATAGCTTTCTACAGTTCTGTTCCTGCTCCTGACACGGGAACAAACAGCACATTTACAATCGGGAACATAAGCGGAGGAAACATAACCAGAATCAATATTACTGTCAATGTCAGCAATTACCTGGCCCACGAATTCCTTCTAAATAACACGGTGAACGCAACATATTATAACGATACGTCCAACCAGTTCAGCAGCTTAGTTCAGCAGAGCATGAGAGTCTTCAACTACACCTGCCCATTCACAGTCACAATCGATACTAATATATCTAAAAATATAAAGGGACTGGGGTCATGCATAATCGTTGGAAAGAATGATATAGATCTGGATTGCCAAGGGTCTCAAATAATGTTTTCAAATACGACAGAAGGTATAGGGATAAACCTCACAGGAAGGAAAAACGTGACAGTGAGGAATTGCAATGTTCTCCAGAACAACTTTAGCGTCAGCAACTCCCACGCAGTTCTGCTTTCATCAACAAACCAAACGAGATTAGGTAACAACACGTTCAATGTTTCAAGCAATCTCGGAGAGGCCGTTAGAATGTTCTTCCAATCGATGTATAATAACATTACAGGATCAGTATTGTCTTCCAATAATTCTTACCCTCTCAACATAAACTTTGGCTCAGATTTCAACAACATAACAAAAAGCACACTATACAGCCAATCACTTTCCTCAATCTTCCTCAATGCCTCAAACAGTACCCTAGCAGACAACTTTTACATAGCGAATCAAAGCTCTGCGATAAATATAGGTACAAGTGGAATCAACTCATCATTTAGCGGATCTGATATAACAACTAACAACACTTGGATATACAGCGCAGTTGGAGCAATTGGAAACAGCATAGCAACGACAGTATTCAACTCATCCTACGGAGTGATTAGCATAACTCCTCGTCTGACTTTCGCTGCAAACACTAATATTTCAACGAAAAATCTGAATATATCCTTCAACCGAGTATTTTTAAACAGCTCTGACAGCAACTCCTCGTTTCTAAACGCAAGTGGTGGCACAGTCTCACTCAAAATGCTGGTCTTTGTAGATCCAGTTTCCAGAGTTCAGAGCGATGGTGCAGATACGTCATCAAGATGCTCCCTTTGCAGCAACCAAGGCTATTCTGGTGGCACTTACAGTTTCACTGTCCCGAGCTTTTCAACCTACTTTGCAGGAGAAAACATTTATTGTGGAATGGCATTGACCTATTCAGCTGATATGACAGAGGACATATCAGGAGGCGATAATTGCATAAGAATAACTGGGAACAACGTAGATCTTAACTGCAAAGGTTATACCATAAACTACTCAACCAATGGGGTTTTTGGTACAGGTGTCCTAGCAAACCAGACACAAAATGTGACAGTGAGGAACTGCTTCATACGGACAAATATGACAAGTTCCGTTGTTTTCCTTGATGGAATAAGACTCGAGGAAAACACAAATGGCAAACTGATAAATAACACATTCAGTCTCAATAGTACATTGGGGCATCCAATATTCCTTGAAAAAAGCAACTATACTCTAGTAGAGAATAATACTGTATATTCCAATGTGACTGCTGGTATAATTCTTAGAAGCGCATCGCATAACATAGTATCCAAAAATAATGTCACAACAAACTCAAGCTCTGCTATATTCCTTGATATAATTACAGTATCGGCTATTAACAATACTGTACATAAAAACAATGCGACGACCATGGATTCAGGTGTTGCTATTCTCTTGTCTACAGCTCTCAACAATACAATAAGCAACAATACAGCAAGAAGCGCCAACTCAATAGGAATAGAACTTGGAGGAGCATCGGCTTGGAATAATGTATCAAATAATACAATAATAGCCACCAATGGAACAGGCATATCTATATCAGGGAATAACAATACTCTTGACAGAAATATCCATATAGCTTATGGTGGAATAGCATTGAATCTGATAGGCCAGAGCAACCTGATCACAAATTCAACACTCAATTCAAACTCTACGTGGATATACGCTCAATCCGCTGCGATAGGAAATTCTTTATACAATACTATTTTCAACGCAACTTACGGAAGCATAAATATACTCCCAACAGCCACAATTTCTAACGGAACCAATACTAGTGTCGCAAATCTTAATATATCGCTGAATAACACATTCTTGGACAGTGCACAGCTTTCGTTCCTCAACACAACTGCAGAAATAACTTTAAGAGGCATAACTTTCACTGATCCGCAGCCGCTTTTTAGACTCTCGGACAATGGAGCTTTCTCAACATGCCCAGCAGCCAGATGCACTAAAGTAAGCTTCTCATCAAACGTTTTCGTGTTCAATGTGACAAGCTTCACATCCTACTCTTCAAACGAAACAATCATAAACAATCTCCCACCCTCGACGCCGACACTGCTTCAGCCATCCAATGGAGCTGTTATAACAAATAGGACTCCGGAATTTAAGTGGGCGAATTCAACTGACGCAAACCTAGACACACTCACATACCAGATTCAAGTTGACAACAATTCTGATTTCTCATCGCCTGAAATAAATGTCGGCAGCATCTCAGAGGGCGGGCCTGCCAACACGTCTTATGTGAACTCAACTCCTCTCGCTGTGGACACAACATACTTCTGGAAGATAAGGGCATTTGACGGCACTAGCTATTCGAATTATTCGAGCTCTTTTAACTTCACCCTACAATCGCTGCTCTCTGTATCTATTGTAAGAAATTCAATAAACTTTAGTACAGTAGAAGCCTCAAAAACATATAACACATCAGATAACTCTCCGCTCCCGATACTCATACAGAACAATGGGAACATATTAGTAAACGTTACTGCATATGCGACCAGTCTGTTTACCGGAGTGACCCAACCAACAACTAACTATAGGTTCAAGTTCAGGGAGAATAAAACCTACTCGATGGACCAATCCCAGTCTACAATAAATTACAAGAATCTGAATCTAACAAACACAGTGAAAGAGTTGATTAACTTCAACTGGACTGCTGTTTCGAACGCAGTAAATCTTGACATAGAGATAAGCGTTCCTTCTGATCAGCCAGCCGGTTCGCTTAACTCGACAATAACAGTAGAAACATTATGATAAGAAAAACAATACTCATGTTTGCACTCCTGGTAATTGTTCTAACCAATACTGTCCAGGCTTTAGGGATAAGTCCAGCCCAGACAATAATGGAGTACAAGCCTGGAACAGAAAACAGGTTTTCTTTCAGGATAATTAATACAGATAATGTCTTTGTTGATCTCCGGGCATACAAGGTCAAGGAAATCTCAAATTATATAACCTTAGAGAAGGAGGAGATCTCATTGGATCAAGGGGATCAATATAAAGAATTTTTTTTCAGTGTTAATCTCCCCCCTGACTTCTCCCCTGGAGAAAAGGTAAGCAGGATAGTGATTGAAGATCGAACTCCGAAAGTGAAGATAGGAGAAAACCATGTTTCAGTGATAGTCAAGCTCGCCCATAAGGTTATAGTCAATATACCCCAATCAAGCAATTATATTGTAGTTGATCTAAATGCGAGTGATGTCGGTGACTCAGTGAGTCTAGAAGTTCTTGTCAAGAATGAAGGTACCAAGGATATAGGGAAACTGGAAACAACCTTTCATATAAGTGACGGCGAAAACCAGATAAAAGAAAAAATAGTTGGTGGGGTATCACTCAATGCGAAAGACGACGTCAGATTGAAGTCTACAATCGAAAAAGATTTTGGTGACGGGGAATATAAAGTCTCTGCTCGAGTCAAATACGACGAAAACTCAGCGGAATTTTCTAAAAAAATTATTGTCGGCGAGCCGAAAATAGAGATTATGAACTTTCAAAGCATCTTTATTCGAAACAAAATCAATCAATTGCCGCTCAGATTAAAATCCAACTGGAACAAACCGATTAATGACATAAATATCGTAGCCTATGCTCTGGTCGGCGACAAAAAGTCAGGAGAAACAAGGTCGTCAACATTTGACATAGAGGACAAGGAGCTCAAAGATATGAACATGTACCTAGACCTCAGAAATATAACAGAAGGTGAGTATCCTCTCCATATAGATATGGGAATTGGAGCCGATAAAGTGATCAAAAACGAATACAAGATCGTTGTTTTATCAGAAGGCGATTTAACTAATCTTAGATCTGAACCAAAACAGGAACCAATGCCTACTGGACCTGACCAGAATATTTTGATTCTGCTGTCTGGTATGATTGGCGGGATAGTTGCTATAGGCTTTATTGCGATGAGAATGATGTCCAGATAACCCCAGAATCACTACAGTCTGATATTACTGTTTCAGAAAACTATCTCCAAGCAGATAGTGTAGTATTTGATGAAATAATGGCAGATACATGGAATAGTTTTCGCCAGATAAATCCATTTGGTCATCGAAGTTGGCTAGAGATTATAGGTAACTGCGGAACACACGAGAATTGGATGATGACAGTGAGATCTCCAAGGACGCAGTAATTCAGTTCTGAATTTCAAAGAAAACCGCCGGACAAAAAAGGAAATCGCTCTTCCACTTCACCTAACTGATAAATAGCCCAAGAGTGTCATAAATTTATCCATTGGTTTCACCATCTATGGTTGAAATTAAACTCAAACATCGCAACAAACAAATACAAAGAGAGTGTAACTAATTTTGCTGAAACTTCCTATAAACAATAGTATAGCTATAAGGAGGTAGAAGCATATGGAAGAATTATTCACAAGGGAACAGGCAAGGGCATGGGTCAAGGCTAACAAGATAAAAGACGGCAAAGGCCTTGAGTTTGCCTTTGCCAAACAGATAGGCAAAGTCCTCCAGGAAATACTGGAGGAAGAGATGGAAAACGAGCTTGGCTATTCCAGGTACGACTGGAAGAACAAACAAACAGACAACTCAAGGAACGGCCATACAAAGAAGACAGTAAGGACAAGTTTTGGCGAAGTGGGTCTCAAGGTGCCAAGGGACACTGAAGGGGAGTTTGAACCAACTGTCGTAAAGAAGAATGAAAGGTCTCTGGCAGATTCTGTTGAGGATGTGGTCATCTCACTGTATGCAACCGGGACATCCACAAGGGATATAAGGGCGCACATGGGAAAGCTCTATGGCGTGGAGATGTCAGAAGAAACAGTGAGCAGGATAACCGACAAAATACTCCCCATCGCAAGGGAATGGCAGAACAGGCCTCTGGAAGACATTTATCCGGTTGTCTATCTTGATGACATAGTGTACAAGGTGAACCAGGAGGGCCAGGTTGTAAAGAAGACAGTGTACATTGTTTTCGGCCTTGACATTAACGGCCAGGCCGATGTGCTTGGCATCTGGATAGGCGAGGCAGAGTCAGCGAAGTTCTGGATGAAAGTGCTGACTGACCTGAAAAACAGGGGGTTAAAGGACATCCTGATAGCTTGTGTTGACGGGCTAAAGGGCTTTGAAGAGGCAATCTGTTCTGTGTTCCCAAACACAGAAATCCAGCAGTGCATAATCCATCAGATAAGGAACAGCGCAAAGTTTGTGCCATGGAAAGACAGGAAACTGTTCTGTTCGGACATGAGAGAGATCTATACAGCGCCGAATGAGGAGGCTGGCCTTGATGCACTGGACAGATTTGACCAGAATTGGGGAGCCAAATACTCCTACGCAATAAAGAGCTGGAAGACCAACTGGACACGGTTGTCGACATTCTTCAAGTACCCTGAAGAGATCAGGAGAATGATCTACACAACAAACAAAGTGGAGAACCTTAACAGGAGGATGAGAAAGGTCACAAAGAACAAGGGATCTTTCCCAACAGACGATTCCCTGTTCAAGCTGCTCTATCTGGCTGTCATGGATCTGTCTGAGAAGTGGACAGCTCCTGTTGACAACTGGGGTCTGGTTATCGGCCAGCTCAGGATCCATTTCGGGGACAGGATAGACCAATACGTGTAAGCCATGTATCAGACGGAAACAGGAAATTGGATAGATGTGCTGCTCTGCATCAGCAGAGATGAGCCTTCAAAAATTTATAAACTGCCAGACACAAATAATATATCAACAGGCTTTGCACAGACAGTATGCCTGTCAGCTCTATATATCTGTTGGGTATGCAGGGCATAGACATCAAAATAAAGTAGTTTCAGCAAAAAACGTTACACTCCCAATACAAATTCTTTTTGCAAACTCCTTTGAAAGTATTGAGCCAATGCCTTAAATTCTAGTATTCCACCAGTGTATTCACTGGTGGTCTTAAATGGTTGAAACTGGTCTTGGATAAATTGTTTGAAGACCAGTTTCGTCCCTTTAGGAATACAACAGTCAAAAACCGCATGTTCATAAACATGCCGCTGGTCTATTGACCAGCGGTTTTTGACTCCTGAAACCTCCCTTCTATCCCATTTGTGTGTATGTCACCAATTGCGTATTGGTAAGCAGAGTGATTTACAGTTTGATGATCATGTGTGAATCCCCAACAGTTATACGAACTGAAGTCATCTGTGTATTTCTTTCCGTTGGTGAACCAGCCAATTTGTATAACTGTTTTTTCAAACATGTTGCGGACAACATGGAATATGGCTAAACCACTTCTCTGAAATGTCCCAACAATTGGTGGTTTGTCTTTATCCCACGTGCCTCTTCCTCTCAATTTGAGCCCTCTCTTTCGTGGTTTTCGCTTTGTTTGTTTTGTCCCTTTCTCTCCAACTGGTATGTACATCTCATCTGTTTCTGTCTCCACTTCCAATACACCAACAAACTTATTCATGAATGTGTTGTTCATGATCTTGTGACATGCTCGCATCACATAATCGTATTTCCTGTCCAGATCTTTGGATATTTGGTTCATGGATGTGTTTCTTTGAAGTTCCCTAGCCATGTAGAACCACTCTCTAAGCTGGAGTTTAGAGTTTTCAAATAATGTTCCTGTCCTTTCATTGAAATATCTGTGACAATGTTTGCACAGATGTTGGTGCAACAATTTTTTAATAGAACCGTTGGAAACAACTTTATCAGAATCGCAGTATACACATCTAATTTTTCCGTCTTTCCATCTCAGATGTTTTAGAATCTTAATGCATTTCTTTTCTGTTGGCATGAAATCCATTATAGTTAATAGGGGCTTCATGCTATATATTTATTGCATAACTGGTTTAAATCAGTTATATTAAGGAGAAGAGCGAAGGAAATTAATCTAAAAAATACAGTAACCTTTTTATACTTTGAATGTTATAATATAAGAAAGCATGACTTGAAATTTATTCCAAGTCTAGCCTTCTTAGGAGCCACATGAAAGTAAAAACAAACCTATTAACTTTGTTAGTGCTGGTTTTTGTGATAGTCTCAATAACTTCTTCACTAATAAAGCTAAACTCTCAGGAAGTTAGAATAGAAAAAACAACATCAGCGAAAGCCACAGTTGAACTGAACTTGGTTAAGCCAGAGGATTTACAACCAAAGACAACACAATCCAATGCTCAAGTGACACTGAATGTGGTTAAATAGGAGCAAAAATGACATCAAACACAATACTAGCAAGCCTGCTTATAGTAGCAATACTGGTATCTGTAGCAAGCTTGGTATTACAACAGCAGCCCCAAGTCGTTAAACTATCCGGAAGAAACATAGACACAGCAAGTGCAAGTGCAACAGTAAGCTCAACAACAGTTCTGAACTGGACAACAAGCTCTATAGCTTGGGGAACAGGAACAGTAGTCCCTGGAAAAGATTTCTGCACGCTTGATACAAGCGATGGAAGTACAACCAATTGCACAGGATTCAGCGGTGTGAGCACAGGAGTGCAACTAGAGAACACAGGAAACACTGACGTGAAGTTGAATCTATCCAGCAACAAAAACGCAACAGCATTCCTTCAGGGAACAAGCCCAGTATTCCAGTGGAAACTAGCAAGCAACGAGGCAGGTTCTTGTGCAGGTTCTCTAAACGATACATCTTACACAAATGTAGAAGTAGTATCAACAGAGAAGTGCTCGAACTTTATGGCTCTTGATGCTTCTGACACAATATCGATGAACCTAAAGATAAGGATCCCATCTGATTCTGTAGCAGCAGCAAAAAGTGCTACAATAACAGCACAAGGAACTTCACTGTAAAAATAAATTACTTTTTTATTTTTTATTTTTATTTGAATAGTAAGTCAAACTTTATTTCTTTTTGTTTATTTTTATATTTTCCTTATAACCCTCAGACGCTTTTGCGTCTGCGAAAGCAGCAACAATAACAGCAGTTGGCGTAGCTGTTGCAAATTGTCCAGAAACTGGTGGATGTGTAACGGGGTCTGTCCTAGGTTGTACACAACAAGATCAATGCGAGGCTTGCGGCGGTTATTGGTGCTCCGGAATTGAAGGTTCAACTTGTCGCTCAACTCCATGCTAAGTTGAATTTAGCTTTAGTCGACAGGACAAGTCGGCTTTGGGACAGGTTTCCCAGATAACTGATTTTCTTGCAAATTCAATCGACAGTCATTTACAATGTATTGTTTCTTAAATTCAAGTATCTTTAGCCAATAATATGGCATGAGAATCACAGGAAAGACTGCGAAAGAAATGATCAGCGTGCTCGATGATCTGCGCGAGCAGATCAAGGCAGAACCCAAAGACCCCAGCACTTCAACTGAATGGGAAAGGAAAAGGGAACTTGTCAAGAAGCGGCTTGAGAAGCTTCCAGAGTACATAGAAAAGGCAGCTTCAATGGTAACTGTCCAGAAGGCAAGGGGTCCGGACAAGGACCTGAGCCTTGTCCAAAGGACAACGCTCTTGCTCTTCACAAAGCTCATGGGAAAAAGCAACCGTGGGATGGAGGAAGCTGTGATACTCCTGCAGCCATTTCTCGGTGTGCAGGTCAGCTACAAAACAATTGAACGGCTATACTCAGATGAAGAGGTGAAACTGGTCCTCCACAACCTCTTCATCCTTCTGCTCCAGGATGAAGGCTCATCAGGCAACCTGTCAGGCGACGGGACTGGATATTCTCTTACTGTCACAAAGCACTACAGGACAAACCCGCACAAGAAAGGCAGGGACTACAAGTATGTGTTCAGACTCATGGACATCGATACAGGGATGTATGTTGGGTTGGGATATTCTACAATATCAGAGATGAGGGCTTTTCATAAAGCCCTCGAGATGGCAAAAGATCTTGGGGTCTCCATAAACACGTTGAGGCTGGACAAATATTACAGCTCCAGGAAAGTCCTAAGACTGTTCGGTGAAGAAGTTTCCGTGTATGTTCTTCCAAAGAAGAACATCTCAAGGATCGGGATTGAGTGGTCCCGTGTCATAAGAAAGATTATTGCATCGCCTTATGCATACCTGAAAACTTATTTTATGAGAAACTTGAGTGAAACCGGGTTCTCCTCTGACAAAAGAAGGTTTGGCGGAATCATCAGCCAGAAAAGGGAGGACAGACAGAGCATGGCGATGCTCGCCATTGGTTTTCTTCATAACTTATTCTTTATAAGGGTTCAGAAATAACTTGTCCCAGAGCC
>CAYYYJ010000005.1:0-39464 GCA_964476045.1 uncultured archaeon
CAAAAGAGATTAGCAATTAACTTTTTCTATCTTTTTTATTTTGTTTAGATTTTCTTTTCTTAGGACAGAATAGAGAACAGCCGGATCTATATGGAGATCAAAGCTATCCTCAGAACTTGTATGAAATTCATTTTATTGTGTTAGCATACTCATATAATTTGTGGTAGGATGAAGTTTGCTATTATGAGTATGAATGTTATCCAAGCAATTCCGTGGGTTAACGCCTTGGAATGTTTTTTGTTTATTTTCTGGAAAAGGAGTTCCCACATGCGGCCGCCATCAAGAGGTTTTAGTGGCAACAGGTTTGCTAGACCAACGCCTAAATTGATCAGGAACAGGAAAAAGAATAAGCCTTCAAAGAATGTTATTGGCCCTGAGTATGGGAGGACACTTTCTTTCAACAACTTTGTATCTCTTACACCTAATATTCCGATGAAGCCTTTGGTTGAAGTTGAGTTAGGCTCTTGAATTGTTTTTAGCTGATAATTCTTTTCGATTACTTTATTTCCTTCAGTCAGCTTTGTTTGGATTGTGATATCTTTATTTGGGCCTATATTTTCCAGAGTTTTGCCTAAAGTTGCCTTATCTGCTATTTTCTCGTTGTTTATCCCAACAATTACTCCAGTGAGATTTACAGACTCTGCAGGCTGGCCTTTCGCGAGGGCTTGGAAACTAACTCCTTGTTCACCATAAGCCCAGACAAATCCATAGCTCACTATAAGCAAAGCAATACCAGCTAAAATAAAGTTTGCGAGAGAACCGGCCGCGAAAACTCTTTGCTGAGTCATGAACTTTTTCTTTTGCAAGGCCTTTTCGTCAGGTTCTACGAAAGCGAGTGGTATGACAGCTAGCAAACCCCACCCTAAAGATTTGATTTTAACTTTACCTATTACTGTCATCACACCGTGCAATCCCTCGTGCACAACTACGAGCATGCCTATCGCTATTATCCAATACCAGAATGGGACTGCTAAGAAGCCTGGCCCTGCTGTTGCTGTTGCAGTAGGTGAAGGGATTAAGAAAGCTAAACCAGCTTTTTGTTCTGTGATAGCTGCTTTTACTAGATTTTCAATTAAGGTATAGAAAACAAATATTGAAGCTACAAAACCAATACCTACACCTGCTGTACCTAGATGCTTCCAGAAACAGGGGAACCGCTCAGCTATTTTTATTATTGCATTTCTGCCTCTTGTAGTTCTTCTCAGAAGGACTATGGACTGCCTCTCGAATTTTTTCCTGCCTTTGTAGACGTATAGTGCTAGAAGGAATGCGAAGATAATGACAGAGAGTAAATACGGATCTTGGAGGGCTGACATACTCAATTATATGGGGAAGGTTGTTAAAATAGTTAGGGGTTTCAATGGTCAAGATTTTTTATTCTCGTAGAAACTGGCCTACTATTCTCTTGAAGTCAATGTTGTGAAACTGCTTGTGGCATCAAAACTCAGTAACCCATCTCCCTTAGAAAGACGTAGTTAGAAACCTCTATCTCACTCCTTTTCCAGTTGTTTTTTTCGATTATATCATCGAAAATTCCCCAGATATCAGCTTCCGGGATCTCTTTATTTTTTACTAAAATATGCAAAAGGAAACTGAACCCCATGACATCTATCTTTTCCAGAGACGGTTCAAGAAAATATTTTCTCCTGATGAATTTTCTGTCATCGCAAACAATAAAATCCGTTCCTAGACACAAAGCCAATACAACACATTCCGCTTCCCCTCGCCCAAAACCCTGAAGAACTAACTCCTTGGACTTTTTTATAGAGTTCCCTTTGAGTTGGACTGTCTCTATTTTTCTAAAAGTTGAAACTTTTTCTTTTCCAAACTCCAAAGCAACAGCCTGTGGGATTACTACAGACATGTCAAGCTCAGCCAATTTGTTTAAAATGCCTGCTCTTTCCAAAGCAATCAGAGAAGACGTATCAATAATTGCCTGAAAGTGATTTGGCTTTTCTTGCCGCATCTTTACCCACCTTCTCCCCGATTATTATGTTCTCTGCGTCTTTGATCGGCAAGAGAACCAAAAGAAGATCTTTTGTCACGACCCCTTTTCTATACAGATCTATAAAGTATTTGATGTTCTCGCTGGCTCTTTTCTCTTTCAAATAAAACTCCTTGACAGCTTCCCTTACTATCTCTGATTTGCTCTTTTCCTCTGATTCCTTTAGCTCTTCCAGCTCCCTCTCTGTTTCATCATCCAAAACTAAACTTGCTCTCATATTATATACTATTGTAGCTTAACTATATAAAGATTTACTATAATGTTATATAATGAGTCAGGGTTTCAGCGATTGGGGTTCAATCAAATCCATTTTCTTTTTATACCATTGATTCTATCGAAATCAGGGTCTTCTGAAATTTTTGCAAGAAGCCAACTTCAAACTATTAGAAGTGAGGAACAAGAGATAAACGAAGCTATACGGCAGAAACGGGAACGTGATGATCAAAGAAGTCAAGAAAGAGAACTTCGACATAAAGGAGAATCATAGAGAGACCATTAAATAGATTTCACTAATTCCAGATAAACAACTTGCGATTTAGACCACTGTCTTTCAACTATTTAAATCTTCGAACCAATTTACGTTTAATAATATACTTGTAAGTCATATAGCTACGTAGGAGTTATTTATGCCAGACGAAAACGTGCAACCAGACATGACAGAAGAGGTTGTAGAACAGACAAGCTCTTCAGCCAGCGCTGCGGATATTGTGGATGAAAATGCGCCTCAGGTCCCTGCAGAACAGGCTAAAGAAGACGAGGTTAGCGAAGAGGAAGAGGCGAAAGAGAAGCTGCCATTTCCAACAGCTTGTATTGTCCGTCTCATGAGAGCCCACTTAGACAAAGACAAAATAATCAAGAAAGACGTCAAAATTGGGATGAACAAATGGCTTGGCGATCTTGTTTCTAGGGTTTCTAAAGATCTTAACAAACTGCCTTACACAACACTACATTTACATGAGTTCAGGGACGCAATAAAAATGTACATAGAGCTCGAGAACTTTGACAAAGAAAAAGAAAGGATTCTCGCACACCTCGAAGCAATCAAACAGGATATAAAAAGGTTAGAAAGGGATTTAGGAAAAACTGAAGAGAGCCAACTGATCAGTTAACTGCGTTTAAAGCTATTTTTGAAGTATTTATTCTGTTAATTCTTATACTATCTAGATCACAATATACCAAACAAAAATGCGGGGGTCGGATAGTGGCCTATTCCACCGGCTTGTGACCTTTTTTCAAAAAAGGTCAATCAAAAAAGGAGCCGTAAAGGGACGAAACCGATCTGAAGATCGGTTTCCAGCTGAAGCTCGCTTCGGCTCACAAATTTTTACGGCTTCCAAGTATGATGATGGCTATAGGGGTCGGCGCCTTAGTGGCTTCGTGAGTTCGAATCTCACCCCCCGCACTGACCCTTGGACATATGTCTCTATTTTTAAATATTGAAAACAATCTTTCTCGATTATGACACTTCAAGAAGACGCCTTGGAACTGCACAAAAAACTGAAGGGGAAGATTGAGGTTAGATCAAAAGAACCTTTAACAAAAGAAAGCTTGAAATTGCTGTACACACCAGGGGTTGCAGAACCTTGCATTCAGATAGCGAAAGACGAATCCAAAGTCTGGGAATACACCGGAAAATGGAATTCTGTTGCAGTTGTATCTGATGGTTCGTCTATTTTAGGTCTTGGTAATATTGGTCCTCTTGCTGGACTTCCTGTGATGGAAGGAAAGGCTGTTTTATTCAAAGAACTTGCTGGGATAGATGCGATACCAATTGTTTTGGGTACCCAGAACACAGAAGAAATAATCAAAACAGTAAAAAATATCGCGCCTTCTTTCGGAGGAATAAATCTTGAAGATATAGCAGCGCCAAGATGCTTTGAAATTGAGAAGAGGCTACAGGATATCGGTATTCCTGTTTTCCATGACGACCAGCATGGGACAGAAGTTGTTGTGACAGCAGCACTGCTGAATTCCTGCAGAGTTTTGAAAAAGAATTTGGCTGATCTAACAGTTGTCATATCAGGTGCAGGCGCTGCAGGCATATCTATTGCCAAGATGCTCACATGCATAGGATTTGACAATAATGTTTGCTCATCTGTAAAAAATCTTATTCTTTGCGACAGTAAAGGGATTGTTCACAAAGGCAGGAAAGATTTGGATGAGAGTAAAAAAGAGGTGTTGAAGATTACCAACAAAACAAATAAAACAGGCGGCCTTTCAGAAGCATTGGCAGGCGCTGACGTCTTTATCGGAGTTTCTAAACCTGGCTTACTCACAAAAGATATGATCAAAACAATGAACAAAAATCCGATAATCTTTGCAATGGCTAACCCTGTACCTGAAATAATGCCGGCGGAGGCAACTGATGCATGTGCAGCTATTGTTGGAACAGGCAGGTCAGATTTCCCAAACCAGATAAACAATTCTCTTGCTTTCCCGGGAATTTTCAGGGGAGCTTTGGATTCGAGAGCCAAGAAGATCACAACAGAGATGAGAATGGCCGCAGCAAAAGCGTTGTCTTCTTTTGTAAAGTCTCCTCATAAAAGCTCTATTTTACCTCATGCTTTAGACAAGGAATCTGTGAAGAATATCGCTTCTGCTGTCAAGAAAGCTGCGAAAGAAGAAGGCGTGAGCCAGATTTAAAATTGCGAATAATATATAAACCTAATTGCCTATTATTGAGATAAAGGTTATGAGCTTAAAACTAAGGGATAAGCACCAACAGTTGCAAAATCTGATTATAGAGCTGGAACAGAAGGACAAGCCTATCTGGAAAGCTGTTGCTAAAGGGTTGAACAGGCCTAGGAGAAGCGGCTTTAAAATGAACTTGTTCAGGTTAGACAAGGTAGCTGACGGGAAAGAGACTGTGATTGTCCCTGGACTTGTTTTAGCGACTGGAGATGTTTCCAAGAAACTCAATATAGCTGCTTTGAAATTCTCAGGGTCAGCAAAAACTAAAATAGAAAAAGCTGGGGGAAAGTGCTGGTCAATTCCAGATTTAGTGAAAGAAAATCCAGATGGAAAAGGGGTCAGAATTCTAGGATAATTATGCCAGAACTTTACATAGATGCAAGCGATCAGATATTAGGAAGGATGGCTGCCCAGGTAGCCAAAAAACTATTGAAAGGTGACACAATATTTATAGTAAATGCAGAGAAAACCATAGTTAGCGGGGATCCGCAAGTTGTTTTTGACATCTACAAAGCCAGAATATCTAGAGGTGACCCTTACAACGGGCCTTTCTATCCGAATGTACCAGATAAAATGGTTAAAAGGACAATACGAGGGATGCTCCCAAAGAGCCCTAGAGGAAAGGAAGCACTAAAACGGGTAAAAGTTTACTTATCTGTTCCTGATGAATTGAGGGAAAAGAAGTTTGAGAAAATAAAAGAAGCTGAGAATAATCTAACCCAGAAATATGTAGAACTAGCTGAGGTTTCAAGGGTTGTTTCTGGGAGGAAAATTTGTTCTTGAGAATTTATTACAGATAATGGGCTAAGTTTATATCGCCTTTAAACCATCCGACAGTCAAGCCTGTTTCTTCATGACCCCTATAGACTTTTATTTCGGATGGCATTGCGCCTGTAAATAAAGCTTCCTGAACATATCTTTTGGCAGCTTCGAGGTCAGGAAATCTGTTTTTTCTAAAACCATTTACTTGGACTGAAAAAGGCCTTGGCCCTCTATATTTTGCGTAAGGTCCAATAATTCCTTCATAGGCTCTATCCAATTTTTCTGTAAAACTGTATCCGTTTTTGCCCATCTAAGTAATACTGCTTATAGAAATAAATTGATTATCTGTACGCTCTTCTTTTCGACAGTGTATCAGATCCTAAATTAAGTTGGCGG
This sequence comes from uncultured archaeon, assembly GCA_964476045.1. GTDB lineage: Archaea > Aenigmatarchaeota > Aenigmatarchaeia > QMZP01 > JACQNV01 > CAYYYJ01. The sequence continues at coordinate 5,855 of CAYYYJ010000005.1, forward strand.
CCAAGATAGTCTTCTGCATCCTTGTTTTTGTAAAGCGTTTTCAGGGCCCCATAAGTTTCTATCCCATCTCTGGGTTTTTGTTGAGTTGAATTCAAGTAATTAATCTGGAATTTTTCTGGAATTGTTTCAGATTCTTGTATAACTTTTTTGAATTCAAGTTTACTTTGGACATCCACTGGGGAAGGAGTTTTCATGCTGGTTTGGAAATCCCATTCTATATGGCCTTTAGCTGACATGCAGATTAATTTTCCATGATAAGTTCCGAAATAAAGCCTTCCATTGCTATATACAGGCGTTGATACATTAGGCGAACTTGTGCCAATTTTCCATATTAGTTTCCCTGTATTTCCAGTTAAAGCATAGAAATTTGTATCCAAAGAACCGACATAAACAACTCCATCATTCACAACAGGTTTTGCAAAAACGAAATCTCCTGTTTTATACCTCCATGTAACTTTCTTGTTTTTTAAATCGATAGCCATAATATCCCCTTCCCATGTCCCGAAATAAGCTATATCATTTTCTACAGTTAAGCCAGGCGCTTGTCCGCCTACAGGGGCTCCTATATTCATTTTCCACAAGAGCTTCCCTTCATTTGATAAGGCGTAAATATTGTTATCAAAAGAAGCGAATAAAATTGTGCTATTGTAAATTGTAGGGCATTCAGGGATATCTTTTGCCGTGTAAGTCCATTTTAATTTTCCATCGTGTGATACACAATAAATCTTGTTGTTATATGAACAAAAATAAACGCCATTATCATTAACTTCTATGTTGCTTCCTATAGTATCTCCGGCCTCGAATTTCCATCTCAGAATCCCGTCTAATGATATACAGTATAAAGCTCCTTCCTTGGATCCAATATAAATGGAATTTTTATAGATAGAATGGAAACCGCCAAGAGGGCTTTCTGACTGGAATTTCCATATTAGTTTACCATTAAGATCTAAGCAATAAAATTTCGAATCAAAGGACCCGAAATATATTTTATTTTCGACCACTATCCCACTTGATGCCAGGACATCTCCTGCCTGGAATCTCCACTTTTCTTTTCCATTTAAATCAAGGGCATAAAGAAATCCATCACATGCACCAAAATAAATAGAATCTTCTGTAACAAGTGCGCGTGTTAAAACACTTCCGCCTTTGCCTACTCCAAAAAGCTGCGGCATCCTGCTTTCTTTTACCTGATTTTTTATATTCTCTAACTCCAAATTTATCTCCAGCAGAGGCAGGTTAATTTTGTAGTCTATTGTTGGATCGTCCATGACTAGAAGTAGGTTATTGGATTTTTATGCTTACTCAAGTACACCATGATATCCATAATCATATTTTGGGCTATTATATGGAAGTTCCACTGTTTTTATTTCTGTCAAATCAACCAGATTGTTTGCCGTTACAGACTTGTCTGATATTGTGTAAAGAACATCTCCTATGTACAACGACCTTTTAATAGAGTCTGGCCCGCTGAAATAATAGTATCCTGATTTTTGAAGGTCTCCAGAACTGTTGGTGTGGGCGGATTAGGCTTTACAGCACAACCACTTACAAATATCACGCAATCACAAGGATAGCCGCTAGTTTTATTTTCATGTTAATCCTTTGGAGATAAGGGTGTATATATAGGCCCTATTTTGTTAGGTTTTGGCCGAATAAAGACGATTGTTATATTAATAATCTAAAGAAAAGTGTATTATGGTGATAAGAACGATGAGAAGAAAGATCTAAGGCATCTACTGGCCTAAAATCTTTGGCCTTTTCGGATCTTTCAAATCTATAACAGCTAATTGATCGAACTTGTTTCCATACCTGGTAATATAGGCCATCTCACCCTCAAATCTGGCATCTACTGATTCTCCTGGAGCAAGATCTTCAAGTTTACCAACAGTTTTTAAGTCCTCATCTAAAACATATAAATTATTTCTTAAGGATCTTTCGTCTGGATAGGCTGTTATTGTGAAAATCCTGAAATGCCTCTCAAATTCATCCCTTGAAAATTGACCTAACAACCTGCCTGGAATTTCCCCTTTTGCAACAAGCCTTATTTCACTGCCACTCACTGAAATTTTATAGATATATGTTCTTTCCTTTTCTCTGAATTCCAATTCTTGGTAAAATATATAGATATTGTTCGCGGAAACAAAGATATCATAGGTGAGGGGCAATAGGAATGTCTTGGATGAGATTTCCTGATCGTCTTTTTCTGCTGTATTCAAGGCGCCTACAAAAGTAAACATATAGGAAGCTGATGGGACATCCAAATAGTAGACTTCTGGCTGGCCTTTTGCCTCAGATGATAATTTTAGATCGTCTCTATGAACCACTCTTTCTGCCAAAAAGTAGACCCAATCACCGCTTTTCATGAACGTTGAATAATAATAACCCTCTTCAAGTTTGATGTCCCTTTTCAAAACAGGCCTGCTCCTATCTGAAACATCAAATACTTTTATAAATGGGTTTGAAGACATATAGTAAAAAACAACTAACCTGTCCTTGTTTATAATAATGTCTTTTACTATTCCATTAATTTCTATTGTAGCTAGAACCTTCCCCTGCACTGCTGTTCCTTTCGGAGTAACCTCTTGAATAACAATCGGTGTGCTACGTGATTGTCCTTCGTTTTCTGATAGAAAAGTAGAAGTTTTATAAATATACTTTCCTTCTGACCTAAAAATATCAATAATACCTGATGTACCTTGAACAATGGCAGGTCTCTCAACAGTTAAATTATCCACTGCATAAACCTGCTTGCTATTATTTTTTAAGAAACCTGTAATCTCGTCTGTTGATGTAAATTTCTTGAGATCAGCCAGTTCTGCTTTGATCTGATCTTGGTTTGGTTGGTCTGGTGTTGGGCTAGGCACTCCAGGCTTATCCGGCTTTATAGCGCAGCCGCTAACCAATATGATTGCTATTACAAGCAAAGACGCAAGTTCCGTTTTCATGCTTATTCTTTGCATCTCCTGCCTATTAAATATGCCTCTTTTTGTTAGGTTTTGGCCGAAGAAAACAAGGAGGGTATATTAAGAAGAAAAGAGAAAAAGCTGATTATATGAAAATAAGGAAAGGCGTGATTGGAGACATAAAACAGATAGCCCCTTTATGGTTGTCTTTCTTTAAAGATGATACAAAGAAAATAGCCTGTGATTACCTGAAGAAAAGGGTAACGAATGGGGAATTGCTGGTTTCCGAAATAGGCGGCAAGCTGGCAGGGTTTTTAACTTTCAAGAAAAATTATTTTGATAAATCTGATTATATAGAAGCCGTTCTGGTTTTCCCTGAATATCGCGCGAAAGGCATAGGTTCGGCCCTTATCAAAAGATGCGAAGCGCAATCACGAAAAAGGAAGTGCAGAAGATTATTTGTGTCCTGTGAGCCCTGGAATAAAAATGCCCTGAATTTCCATGTTAAAATGGGCTTCAAAAAATGCGGCTATCTGGATAATGTTTGGGGCGAAAACAAAACAGATATATTTTTCTCCAAAAAACTTTAGTGTTATGGAGTTGGATAAAAATACAATAAAGGCTTTGTCAGCTGACACAAGGGTTGAGATACTGAAGAGCTTGAAGAGCAGGAGAAAAATGCCCAGCGAGCTTTCAAAAGAGTTGGGATTAGCCACATCAACTATTACAGAGCACTTAAAAAACCTTGAGAATGTCGGGCTGATCCAGAAAAAAGACACTGACCACAAGTGGATATATTATGAGCTGACTGGAAAAGGCTCGAATATTGTACAACCAAAATATCCTGTTAATATTCTTCTCACTCTGGGAATAGGACTAATTTTAATTGTGGGAGGGACTTCATTTTATTTTTCAGGCTACGAACAGGCCAGTATTGCAGGAATTGAACAAAAAGAAATTGCCGTGCCCCAAGATGCAGGAGCTTTCCAAAAGACTTCGCAGGCAGAAGTTAGGGAAGTTGTGACTGCTCCAACAGAGAACAAGAAGGTTGTCAATGAAATTCAGCAAAGAACTAGGATTGTGATTTTCACAATAACTGCGATAGCAGGATTTGTATTGATAATATACGGGGTTTACAGGTTTAGAACGAGAAAAGGATTTAAAGTAGTCTAGTGTATATGTTATCGGTATCGTTGAGTTTATAAATATTGGACTTTCATATAAGTGTTATGGAACAAGACCCTATTGCTGAAAAACTTGTTGTAGAAAAAATAACAATCGAGGAGCTCAAGGAGAATTTAGAAGGCAAGAAGCTAACAGGTGATAAAAAAGGGAAAGCTAAAGCGCCTCCAACGTATGTCCTTACTACAGGCAAGAGGAAGAGATCGATTGCCAGAGCTGTTACAAAACCTGGGAAAGGTTCTGTTAAGATTAATTCTATTCCTTTGAACATATACCCTTACGAGATGATAAAACTCAGGATTATGGAACCTTTGCTAATAGCAGGGGACCAGGCAAAAGGTTTTGATATCACTGTTAATGTAAAAGGCGGCGGACAATGGGGCCAGGCAGATGCTGTAAGGCAAGCTATTGCAAAAGGGCTGATAGAATATTTGCCTGATTTGAAAAGAAGTTTCATCGCTTATGATAGAAATCTAGTTGTTTACGATCCGAGAAGGACAGAGCCTCATAAACCTCCTCATTCGTCTTGGGGACCACGACGTTATAAACAGCGCAGCAAAAGGTGAAAATATTTTACTTATTTAGTTCTTTTTATAGTACTTTATTATACAACTTTGTTCATTCTGATAAAAATAAATTATTTTTTTATCTTAGTTATTCAAAACCTTAAAAGCCGCTTCGCTTTCACTCAGCTAGCATTTACAGGTTTTGGGTTTCGCTTTTTCTGGTTTGGTTGCGACTCTATGCAAAGCCCATTATTCTGTAATAGGAGCGTATATTTTGATTAGTTACAAGATCCTTTCCGAAACGAGACCTTAACGTTTTTTGCTGAAATTGGATCAAAATTGGCATAGTCTAAACTGGAACTGTAACAAATTCTTTAGGCACTGAATAACCGGCATTAACCCCGCTTAACACACATTTAAATATATGTTAACCCTAATTAACACATTATGAACATTATCGAGAGGCTTTTGGTGCAAAATCCATGGTGGGAAGGGAGGAAGATAGAATCCCTCAAGAACATGCAGAAAAGGGACGCCTTTGGGGTTGTCCAAAATCAGATGAAGGCAAAGCAGATCATTTCAATCACAGGCCTGAGAAGGGTTGGAAAGACTGTAGTTGTTAGGCAAATCATTGAAAGTCTGCTCGATTCCGGCGTTGAGGCAAAAAGAATCATTTACTTTTCCTTTGACGAGCTGTTGGCCAAAGACCCAGGAATCATTGAAGATGTCCTAAACACATATGAAAACACTGTGCTCAAGGCAGAACTAAAGGATTTGTATGTTTTCTTTGATGAAATCAACCACATACCCAACTGGCAGGTTGCCCTGAAAAGGTTTTATGACCTGGAAAAAGGGATCAAGTTTGTCGTTACAGGGTCTTCAGGCATACGCATAAAAAAGGCAGCAGAAAGCCTTGCCGGAAGGATATTTGAGTTTGAGATGAAACCGCTCAATTTCGGAGAGTTCCTCAGGCTCAAGGATATAGATATCTCCGGAAATCTCGATTTGCATAGCCTAACACTCCAAAGGGAACTTTCCAGTTACCTTATGTTCGGCGGGTTCCCTGAACTAGTCAAAGAATCGGATTTTGAGAAGGCAAAGCTGTATGTCTGGGGCATTGTTGATAAAATCATATTGTCCGACATCCCCCAAGTCGGGGACATTGGAAACCCTGAAATACTCAGGGAAGTGTTCAAGATAATTGCGCGTACCCCTGGAAGCATAGTGGAATACAAGAACCTTGCATCATCATTAAAAGTCTCTTACCAGACAATCTCCAAGTATGTCCATTACATGGAAGCGGCCTACCTGATCAGGATTGTGAGCAATAAGAGAGGGAGCGCTGTTGCCATGTCAAGAAAGGCGAAAAAGGTATACCTTGCCACACCTTCCTTGGCCATTATTTCAGCTGATTCAGAATCCCAACTGGTTTCATTGTTGCCGCAACTGGCTGAAAATGCTGTGTGCATTGAAACCCAGGCAAAATACTTCTGGAAAGATTACTATGAGATTGATTTCCTTGCAGACGACCATGCCATCGAAGTCAAATATTCAGAGGATCCAGACGCTGTGAGAAACATCATTGCTGCCGCAAAAAAAGGCGAGAAAACGCTTCTTGTAGTCACTAAAAACCATGAAGCAGCAGAGAAAAAAGGAGGCGTGGAAGTGAAATACATACCCCTTTGGAAATTCCTGCTCGCTGGGATCTGGCTCTGGGACAGGTTTCCCAGATAACTGATTTTCTTGCAAATTCAATCGACAGTCATTTACAATGTATTGTTTCTTAAATTCAAGTATCTTTAGCCAATAATATGGCATGAGAATCACAGGAAAGACTGCGAAAGAAATGATCAGCGTGCTCGATGATCTGCGCGAGCAGATCAAGGCAGAACCCAAAGACCCCCAGCACTTCAACTGAATGGGAAAAGAAAAGGGAACTTGTCAAAGATAGGGATTGGGTGGTCCCGTGTCATAAGAAAGATTATTGCATCGCCTTATGCATACCTGAAAACTTATTTTATGAGAAACTTGAGTGAAACCGGGTTCTCCTCTGACAAAAGAAGGTTTGGCGGAATCATCAGCCAGAAAAGGGAGGACAGACAGAACATGGCGATGCTCGCCATTGGTTTTCTTCATACCTTATTCTTTATAAGGGTTCAGAAATAACTTGTCCCAGAGCCGGGAAGGATCGAAAGAGTAGATGAAGGTTTATGGAGAAAACGGCTGCCCGGACAAAGTCGATGTTTGCTTTTTGATGGTAAACTAATGAAAGGTTGCTATGTGTTTTCGGTGGAGGAGGACAAATATCTTGTAGAAAAATTTGACATCTTCCTAGGTAGGATGATTGATGGGAACATTCATGATGAAGACTTTTTCCGATGACAGATAATGTAAAATATTTACCAATTTTTGGGGAAAAGAACTAAAATAAGCTTTATAAATTCTAGCCTACAGATATAGGTATTCTAGGCAAGGTAAAAAGTTATTTTGTCTTAATCCGAAGAGTTTTGTAATCCCTTTTCTTTTGGGTCCCAAACTTTTCTTTTGGAAAAAAAGGGCTGATATGGAATTTGCGCGAATCAAACTGGCTGGAAGGAGTTATCAGGAGCTTGAAGGCATTTGCAGCCAAATCAAGGACATTGCTAGCAAGCACGGGACTTCTGTCCGCGGACCTATGCCTCTTCCAACTAGAAAGCTCAGGATCCCAACACTAAAGACTCCGTGTGGCGATGGAACAGGCCACGGAAACGCAACCTGGGACAGATGGGAAATGCGGATCCACAGGCGGGTTATTGATATCGGCACAAATGAGCGAGCTCTCAGACAAGTTGTGAGAATTAATATTCCTGAAGGGGTTAAGATTGATATTGAGATGAGAAGTGATAACAAATAATCGCCATTTTCTCTGATTTAAAAATAAAAATTAATTATATTCATGGAAAGCTGTTACCTTGAAAAAGAAGAAGTAGTCTTGATCCGCAAAACACTAAATTCTAAAACTCAGCTGTATACCAGTTTTTCCATCAGTTCAAAATCCACATCTGAATTTTCAAGCATCATTTTTACCTTGCCCAAGCAACCGCCTCGCCATATCCCATTAACATGCTCCTCTTTCCACGAATAACCGCCAGCCAGGCCTATTGGCTTTCCTTTAAAGCCTTTAAGAAATCGGATAAGCTCCCACCAGCCCATTTCTGCGGGTTTTGGATCACCAGGTTCTGTCGGAATAAGATATCTGTCCTGAGTTCTGCCAAGCCTTCTGTACCTCGCAACTGTCTCGTCCATGTATACCGCATCTTCTAAAGTTATCAGAGGCCCTTCATGTGTTTTTGCCAAAAGGTCAAACCTGTGCATATACCTGCTTGGAAATTCTGCATGTTCGTCAGGACGGTAAACCCATCCATAATAAGGGTGGACAGCCAATATGGCTTTTGCAGTGGTTCTCCTATCAAAGCGCCCTAAAGCATAAACACCTTTTCTAACAGGCCTTAACCTTCCCATAACCAGTTAATAAAAACCAAAAAATAAATAACCATAGTATGGGCGTTAAACTCAAGGATTTGGTTGTAACTCAAATAATAGATTTAGAGTATTTGAGAGGAAGGTCTATAGGTATCGATGCATTCAATTATATTTTCCAGTTCCTTTCTGTGATAAGGGACAAATTTACTGGAGAGCCTTTGAGAGATTCTAAAGGCCGTGTGACAAGCCACCTAAGCGGATTATTTTACAGGACAGTGCGTTTTTTAGAAGCTGGAATAGAGCCTGTCTATGTTTTTGATGGCAAGCCGCCAGAATGGAAAAGGAAGGCTATAGAAGAACGACAAAAAATTCGTGAAGTAGCTGAGCAGAAATGGAAAGAAGCTGTTGAGAAAGGGGAAGGAGCAATAAAATACGCCCAGGGCGCATCAAAATTGACAGATGAGATGTTAGAAGAGTCAAAAAAACTTTTGGAAACAATGGGTGTGAGCTGGATACAAGCGCCTTCAGAAGGAGAAGCTCAGGTTGCCCACATGGTTAAAAAAAACCAACTCTGGGCCGGCGCCAGTTCTGATTATGACTCTCTGCTTTTTGGAATGCCAAGACTGGTAAGGAATTTGAATATAGTTGGGAAGAAAAAACTGCCTGGAAAACAGGCGTACATAGAGATAAAACCAGAGCTCTTGGAACTGGACAAAACTTTGGCTAACCTGGAAATAAATCAAGATCAGCTAATCCTTCTCGGAATTTTAATAGGAACAGATTTCGCTGTCGGCGTCAAAGGCGTAGGGCCTAAGACAGCTTTGAAAATCGTGAAAGAAAACAAAACTTTAGAGAAAATAAAATCAGCTGTTAAATGGGAATCAGGTGTGCAGATAGAAGATCTCCTTGATTTTTTTAAAAAACCGCCGACAGAAGACCTGGAAATAAAAAAGAATGCCTTAGATATTGAAAAATTAAAAAATCTCATGGTCGATGAACACGGTTTTGGGGAGGATAGGATAAGCTCTTCTTTAGAAAAGCTTCTTGAACTGAAAAAATCGAGAGGCAAAGGCCTTAATATGTTTTTGAAGTAAAATCTAGCTATGGCTGCTGGAGTCGCTGAAACTATATTCGAAATTTTGTGGACAATATTAGCTGAAATGCTGAAAGTTGTGATCCATCTGGGCAAACTCTTTATACAGCTTTTGGGCGCAATCAGCCCTATCGCGGCTTCTGGCCCAGCAGGTTTTGGCATTTCTGCTTTGATTATTGGGTGTATAATATATATAATTGGAAAATATGTTCTGCATTTGGGAAGAAATGCAGCGATTCTATTGGTTTTTGGGCTGATAATTTTTGTTGCTGCTGTAACAAGCTTTATAACTTAAACTTTCTTTAGAAAAAATTGTTTAAATAAGGATTAGGTTTTTTTAACTGGTATAGGGTTAGGCTTCTTGTTGGCTTCTTCTGCTTCTTTTAGCTTGACAATAGGCAGGCTTATCGGAGGCGGAAGCTGTATGTCATCAGAAAGGTTCAGGGATTTCAGCATGCATTTTCTGAAAATAAAATTTAGTATTTCAACAGACGCCTCTGAAGGCAACGTTTTGTTTTTGTTCCAGCTTTCGAGGACTTTTGCATGAATATCAGATGTGTATAACAACTCGCCTGCCAATTTTATTGAGCCTGCTTTTGGGCTGTATTCTGTTATAAATTCGAAATCTATTACTAAAACTTTCTTTTGGAGTTCTTTTAACTCGAGTTCTTTGATTGAGTTGATTATAGGGGACGAACTGACACTGAGGTTATTTATTTCTACGCCTTTGTCTCTTTTCGCTTCAATTAAAGACACATTAAGTCCTATTACAGGCATACAATACACCAAGTATCTAAAATATATAACGTTTACTTTTAAATACTAATAAGTACAATACAACTATAGATTTTATGGATGTTCTTGTTCCGCTTGTTGATGGATTTGAAGAGATTGAAGCTATAACTGTTATTGATGTTCTCAGAAGGGCTGGGATAAAGGTCACGACTGCAGGGATACCGAGCACAATGATAGCTGGTTCTCATGGGATACAGATTGTTGCTGACAAGAAATTTGATGCGCTTAACATGAGGGATTTTGAGGGGATTATACTTCCTGGAGGCCCTGGCCATGTTCATCTTGCTAAATCTGAGAAAGTATTGAATGCAATTGCTGATTTTGATTCGCGAGGCAAATTAGTTGCTGCTATTTGCGCTGCTCCACTAGTTTTAACAAAAGCTGGAATAATGGCTGACAAGAAAGCTACGATATATCCTGGAATGGAGCGCGAGATCCCTCGACCAAGAGCTGACAAGGTTGTTGTGGATGGAAATGTGATCACAAGCCAAGGCCCAGGGACAGCAATTGATTTTGCATTAAAAATTGTTGAAAAGTTAGTAAGCAGAGATAAAGCTAATTTGCTGAAAAGGGAACTTGTTCATGATGTGAGTTTATGATAGACAATGGCGAAGTTTCTATTCTGAAGATAATTTCTCAAAGGGCTTTGATTAAGAAAAGCGAACTTTTTAGGATTTTGGGCCAGGCTAACGGCTCCTTTGAAAAGTCCCTTGACATCCTGAAGGGCAAAGGCCTGATAGATATAGTAGCGCCGCTAGGGGAAAGCTCTGTAGTCGTGACGCAGAAAGGCGTGAGGTTTATTTCTGAGAGCTCGTCTGGTTAAAAGGCATTAATATAAAAGATAGAATACTTATTTTAGAATAAACAATAGCCCTGTCGTCTAGTCAGCCCTTTTCTTCCAAGAAAAGGTCTGAGATCCCAAAAGAAGGTTTACAAGGGATTGGAAAGACAATGGCCAAGGATAGTGGGCTTTGGTTTTCAAAAACTAAAGAGATGAGAACCTTTTGGTTCTGTGAAAAAAGGCACCCATTGACCGCGGTTCGAATCCGCGCGGGGCTATCTCCTATACAATATCTGATTGGAAAATATTAAAGCTTTATTTGGCCTTCTTCTTTGCTTTAAAGTAATCCAGTTTTTTCTTTGCCTCCTGTTCAGCGGCCTCGTATTTTTGCATCAGCTGCTGGTAAGTGGCCCTGTCTATGGATCCTTCCTTATAATATTTTGTCTGGGCGGCCTTTTTCATTTCTGTGAGCTTGAGAAGCTCCTTTTTCTGGTTTTTAACAAAGTTCTTTTTGTGGTAAGTGTGGGCAGATAAGCCAAGAATTATTACAACTCCGAGCAATGCGCTTCCAATAAGCTGGATGTTTTCAAGGATAAGGTATAATGGGGTTATCCCGCCAACCTTGAATGTGGTTATCTTGTTTCCAGACTCCTTGTACCCAACAACATAAAGGGGCAGCTGGCCTTCAGGCGAATCAAAACCGAGTTTGTAATCAGTTGAATAAACTAGTCGAGAAGCCATTTCCAAGAGCCCTGCACTATTTTAGGATTTCTTTGGCCTTGTTCACAAAATCAACTGCATCTGTTTTTGCTATTTCAGCAAGGCTCTCTTCAAATTTTGTAGAGACTCCATAACTTGCTCTTTCTCTTAACCCCTGAGTTTCCACAAACTCTTCGATGTTTTTCTTTTCCAGTTGGCCTAAAACATCTAAATGTTTTTTCTCAAGTTTTCTATCGTGGTGATAATAATAGTTTATCACACCGCATAGGGTAGCAAGATGCGATTTTGACTTAAATCCCGCATTTGCAAGAAGGGCCAGGGAAGCATGATAAATAGCATAATAGTAGGATATTGTCACCCAATCATAGAATGTATTTTTTGGAAATCTTTCTTTAATTAAAGTTTTGTGAAGTTCCATTATCAGAAAGGCAAAATCGAGATTGTGGGTTGCCTTTTCCAGATACCTGTCTTTCCATGTTCAGGCATCTTCTATCTTGATTATGATATCCTTGCCGATAAATCCTGTAAACCCCTTATTGCACAAGTTCCAGTCCTCTATCCATTTTTTGTATTTTTCTTCCCTATATCCCATCATAAACCACTCCTATAAACTTAATATACAGATCAAGTCCGCACAGGATTAGAGAATCCTTCCTTATGTCTTTCATAAACTCGTTGTCTCTGCTCAGGATTTCCTTTTCAAAATCTCCATAAGAAAGGCTAACTGGCTGGATATTTACCATGGTCCTCCCCTTTATTCTGACAGCAAACTCTTCGATGTTTTTTATCAACTTTTTATCTAGACGCTGAAATACGAGCAGGACATCAAGATCACTGTTTTTTGTATAGCTATTTTTTGCAAATGAACCGAAAATCAGGAGAATTAATGGCTTTTCAATTAATTCATTCATAAAAGAATTAATGGCATTTTGTATAGCATATGGAAGTGCCTCAAATTTTTCAGATTCGGTTTTTTGAATCATGGAAACAAGCTTTACATTCTTAAAATTTAGCTTGCATATCTTTTGGTTCCCAACTTGCTCGCACAGGATTATTTTTTCTTTCTCCCCCTTTACAATGTGCTTGATGACAGAAGGCAAAGACAAGTTTGCAAGTCTGCAAATCTCCCTTATATGAATCCCACTTTTCTTTTCAAACAGCACACTATAAATCCTCTTCTCACCTTCAGATAACATGATATATAATATATATCGATTGATATATAAAGGTTATCATTGACATGCCTGCTTAATAAACTAGTCGAGAAGCCATTTCCATAAACTTTTTGGAGACCTTGGGTTTTTGCTCATTCCTAATAAAAAAGATATTTGGTTTAGATTTGCAAAGAGCTGGTTATTTTTAAAAATTCAGTAGGCGAGACTATTCTTATTCCTTCAAACTCTTTAATTGGAAGGATATGTTTAGCATCATAAGTAACTATGTAATCTGCCTTAGCTTCCACCGCGCATTCTATTATTTTGTTGTCATCTGGATACTCTTTGACAACATCTATTTTTCTGCCAGGTTCTACAATTTTGCATATCTCGATCAATTTCATTGCAGATAGTTTTATGCTAAGGTTCTTTTCATTGGCTTTTTCTATTAACTCGTCGCTGTTTGCCACCTTAATATATTCTTCGATGATCTGTTTTGAAATAAAACACGCTATCTTTTTCTCTTCAATGAGCCTTATTATTTTGAAAGCTTCGCCTTCCCAAAAGGTGGCAGAAATCAGCACGTTGGTATCCAGAACTACTTTCATTTCTTTCTTATCCTATGTATAAGATCGTTTACTTCATCTTCTTTTATTTTTTTTGAACTCTTTCTCAAAGGTTTTGTAATCTGATCCCATGTCTGGCCTGTGACTTTCTTGATAATCAGAGTATCTTGCTCCAAAAGGAAAATAACTTTTGACCCTTCAACAAGATCCATCCCATTTCTTATATCTACAGGGATTGCTATCTGTCCCCTTGCACTGACTTTACCCATTTCCAATATCTCTGGCATGATAATCACCTATATCTTATTTGTAAGATAGGACTTATAAATCTTACTATGTCATTTTTGTCATCGATAATAAGATTTTTGACATATGAATATAGTAATTGTTTGAGGTTGCTTAATAAACTAGTCGAGAAGCCATTTCCAGAGGGGGATGTAGTTTATTTTTCTTTTTGTGCCGAACCAAATTATCTCCTCACTGCCTTCTTTGTTTTCTGTGATTACAAGAAGATTTCTGCACCCAAGTTCTTTACTTGCATTTATCAGCGCCCTTACTTCCCTTTTCTTTGTATCTGGCCGCGACAGATCATAACAAACCTGTATAAGCTGTTTTATTTTTGGGCCTTCCTTCAAGACGATCATCCTTTTCTGGTATAAACTATGTACAAATTTATCTATAAACACTTTTCTATATCACATCTCTTCAGGCGCTTCTATTCCTAGCAACTCCACAAATTTTGTTTGGTTGTATACACAAATATGGTCTTTGATTATACCTGCTATAAAACTGTCGCCTTTCCTTTTCAGGCTAATAAATTCCAAATAGGTCAATATTCTGGCAGATGCTCTATTTTTAAGGGTTACAAAAGAATTTTCAATGGCCGACCCTATTTTCCTCTTGCCGCTTTTATCCTTTAGCAAAAATAAAATATCAAGATCACTGTTTTTTGTTTCTGAGCCTCTGGCAAAGGAGCCGAAAATTAGGGCAGATACGTCCATCCTGTCCAATTCTGTTTTTAACTGTTCAAATGGCCCTTTCAGTTCTTTATGCTTATTGAAAAAGGCTTTTTCTTTGTCTGCTTCTATTAAACTAAAAACAGATATCGCCTCTTTGTTTTTTAAATTTGGCAGAAGATATCTTAATACAGGTTTGCCTCCCTCAAGCCTTTCTAAAATAATTCCAGCATCCAGAAGCTCTTTAAGGTATTTATAACCTGCCTGTGGGGATGCCTTTGCTTCTTTAAACAGAATGGAAACTGGAATTGGATGTTTTTCATACACTATTTTCAGCATTTTCAATTTTGCCTTTTGGATGGGGAATATCATTTGTAACAGGCCTCCTCTACAAAAGCTACAAACTCCTTGGCAAGGGAATATATCTGGTCTGCGTCTGCTTTTGTTATATCTTTCCATTTTCTGACATCATACTGGCCGGCTTTCCTGAGAAGATATGTTATATCAAAAGCTGTAAAATCTGAGAACTTTTCGTTTATTTTTCTCAAGCCGGAATAAAGGTCCTTTGTTATAAGTTCAAAATTTTTGAGAGCCAGAATTGTGCATATATGGTCTTTTGAAAAGAAATTTTTAGACTTTACAAGAATTGCATTGGATGCGTGGTGAATCGAATAATGAGACTTTACAATAACCCAATCCCATGCCCCGACTCTGTAATCATTTTCTATGTTTTTAAGGTCGCTTTTTGCTTTTTCCAGATAGAGTCTAAAATCTGCGTTCTGGACCTGTATATATTTCTGTCTACCTGAACAGCTTTCAAAAGCATTTTTAATTCCCACTTCTGTTTTTGGCAATTGGGAAACCGTCTCATCTAACATATATACTATTTTGTATATAGTTATATATAAAACTATCTACATATCTTCCGTTATTGTTGCCATAGGCATATATTCGACCACTAGAATACAAAGATTTCGGTATAAAATAATCCTAGAAAAGGTATGTTTTTATCCTATACAAATATTATGCCCTTCTTTATCAAGCAGCTTTTCCATTGTAAGCAGGTCGTCTGCTTCATCGTCTATAATAAGGATTTTTGACATATGAATATAGTAATTGTTTGAGGTTGCTTAAAAACGGCATTTTTACTTAGCCAATTTCTTTAGTAAACCTTTCTTTCTGGGTTATAAGGCTTTTTATCCTGGCAAATTAATATATCCATATGGTTTTAGGCATAATCTTTGCTGCTATTGCTGCTGTACTTTTCGGGGCGTCTGTTCTGCTTCAACACAATGGGCTTCAGTCTATTGGAAAATTCTCTTTTAAGAAAATGGTGATGAACAAGAGGTGGGTTGCTTCAATAGTAGTTGGTGTTGTTGGGATTGGATTGTATGTTCTTGCATTGAAATTGGATCCTATCTCTACAATACAGCCTGTGACATCCTTGAATATGGTTGTGACAATTCTCGGCGGCGTATTTTTCTTTAAAGAAAGAATAGGAGGAAGACAATGGTTGATGCTCCTGCTGGTAATAGTGGGTATAGTCTTGGTCTCAGTATCCTGATGCCTGTGTTAGCTGGCACTCTGATAGGTATTGCCGGATTTTTAGTAAAGCTAGCTATGTCGAATGTTGATCTTACAACTTCTGGCCTGAAGTCGTTGGCTTACCAACCTCTAGTTTATTTTGCTGCTATTCTTGGAATAGTGGGATTTTTGCTTTTCCAAAAATCTTTGCATGGCGGTAAGGTCTCTATTGTACCTTCAATAATGAATGGCCTCTCAATTTCCGTCCCTATAGTCCTGGCAATACTGTTTTTAGGGGAGAGTTTGACAGCTTTCAAAGCTGTAGGAATTGTATTGGTTTTAGTTGGGATTGCTGGATTGAGGGAGAAAGTTTAACTCGTGTACGGACTATTTAACTGGTTTATCTTTTGGACAATTTTTCTATTTTAAGACTAGACGAGAAATGAGCACTTAAACAACTTCACTTTCTATTTTTTCGGTATCAGACTTTCTTGCTTTGTTGGTGAGTTAGCCATTTACTCCCTTCTCAACCTCTTTGATTATATCTTTCCCGAGAGCGGACCAAAAATCGCGGATCTCTGCTGCTTCCTCGACACTGACAAGATAACCCCTGTAATTTGCATTGTTTCTGGTTTTTCTGAACCTGTCCAGGTTTTGAAGCTTTATTGAGTTTTGGATTTTAATGTCCATTAATATCTCCATGCTCACTTCATGGCTTGCTTTAGGCTCGTAGCCTAGTGACATCCATCTCGCATCTCCAAGTTGCCTTATGGATTCGTAATATTCCCTGAAAATTAATGTTGATGTTTCTGGGATCAAAGGCACTTTTTGGACAGCAATAATCCCAATTTTTGCAGCGGACATCAGCGAGTTTATTTTTGGGAGATCAACCGATCTCGTTCTCAGCTTGCCATCCCTGATTAGCTGCTCTATTTTTTCTTTATCCATCGCTTTCTGCCTCCAAAAAACCTTTCAGGACTATCCCATTCAATATATTGGAAAAGAGGTTTCTTTGTATTAATTTTCTATTGAAAATATGTATCCTTATTTTCCTTCCAAAAAACTTTTCCAGCGGCGCGAGTTCTTTGAGCTCGATCACTTCCAATTCTTTCTTGCCAATAACCTCGACTGCAATATCAATATCAGAATCTTT
The DNA here is from genome assembly GCA_964476045.1 of uncultured archaeon. Classification (GTDB taxonomy): domain Archaea; phylum Aenigmatarchaeota; class Aenigmatarchaeia; order QMZP01; family JACQNV01; genus CAYYYJ01. Next base: position 22,650 of record CAYYYJ010000005.1, read on the forward strand.
TCCGTCTTCACCCCATCTGAAGCTCCCAAAAAGCGTGATTGACTTCGGGTTCCCGAATTTCTCGGCAAAATATTCTGTCAGATTGGTCGAGAAAACTAGACCCAAATTATAGGCTATCTTTCTTTTCCTGAACTCAAGGCTTTCGTTGTTTGCACGAATTCTCCAGGACTTTTTCCCTAATTCCTTCAGGACTACGAAACTTCCTTTGCACATTTCCCTTATTATATTGCTAGCCTGGCTTTTCGAAACCCCGCTTGCCTTCGAGATTTCTGAAAGCGTGAACTCCGAATAAGGGCTTTTGTAGAAAACCTCTGCAATTTTTTGTTCACTGGTCCTTTTTTTGAACATTTGTTCTATTTTAGGACTATGTAGTTCTTTCATAATACAGTTGTTCTATTTTAGGACTTATAAAGGTTTTATTAAAGCTATAGAAGCATGTCTTCAATGAGTTTTGGGATTAGGAGAACCAGCCATATTCGGTGATTTCCCCTGTATCTCCTCTTCTAATTCCCTGACCAAGGCCTGTTCACGTGTTTCCCCTTGTTCAACCTTTCCACCAGGTGTCCAATAAACACCTGTCCCATCAGAGACTAGAAGAATTCTTTTATTCACAATTCTCACAGCAGAAACCCTGTCTGGCAACACATCAGCTAACTTCAATCCCCGGTTTCCCGGGCTCTTATTTTCTGCATCTATTAGAAACTGATTAATTCACCTCAACTCCATTTAAAATAGCTTCTCTTACAATTGTTACACCTTTCTTTCTTTCTTCAAATTCCTTTTCCGTATAGCATAAAAAATCAACAGGCATCCTCAAAGTCCAATAATTATACATCATAGATGCTCTTTTTATCGAATTTATGTTTTTGAATTTGTTAGAGACTATTATCAAGTCTACATCACTATCTTTTCTGGCTTTGCCCGTAGCCATGCTACCGAAGAGTATTATTTTTTTAATATCAAAATCCTTATTTATCCTGCTCTTGAACGAGTGTAGTTCTTTGATCAGAGATTCTTTTTTACCCATTCTATTACCCCCTTAGCATATGTTAAAAGCCCTTGGGCTACCTTATCAAGATTGCTTATTTCTGCGACATCTGGATATCTTGTATACATATATGCAGGTGTAAGATCTCTACACATTTGTATAATATTAGTTTCGGCATCTAATTCAGTTGCTAAAATAACGAGATCGTGAGTCCTTTTAAGAGAATTTAATTTTTTTATATACAGGGCCTTCAAGGCTTTTTCAGCTGCCTGCTGTGAATAAAAGGCGGATGCATCATATAGTTTTTCCCTAAAATTTACCTCAGCTGTATGAATATCTTTATATGCCTTTTTAAGCCATCTATCATAATCTTCTTGCATATTATTAATACAGTTGTTTGTATAAAAAGGCTTAACTAACCTCAATCCCCGGTTTCCCGGGCTCTGCCTTTCTGGCCCGCGGGGAGATGGACTTGTCTGCTGGCATTATCTCAACTTTACAGGAGAACTCTTTTTCTAAAACAGGTTTTGATTCCTCTAATAATTCTAATTCTTCCTTTTCGTTCAAAATAATTCCAGGTATTCTTGAAGGATCTTTTACCAAAGCGCCTACTATTTCAGGCACGTCTTTCCCGCGCTTTTTCATTTCAGGGTCTTTCATGACCTCTTTCAGGATTTCTCCTGTATTATGCGTTTTTTCTAGGTATTTTCTAACATCTTTAAATAATTGGTATTTCCAATTCTCTGAGACAAAAATATTGATTTGCTTTGGTTTTTCTATTTTAATTAAAGTCAAAACTTCCCTGATATCGGAAACGGTTTTGTTTGCAAGCTCTTCAGAATATTCTGCCTTCAAATTTATTTTCTTCGGGTCATGTTTTGGCCAACCCTGGAGCGAAACAAATTCCCTGTTCCCGAGCTTTTCCCAAATTTCCTCTGCCAGGTGAGGGGCAAAAGGGCATAACAATAAGCAGAGGGTTTCCATTGATCTCTTCAGGGTTTTCTCACTTGTATGTTCAAGGCTTGATTGGATGTTATTGACATATCCCATTATATTGCCTATGGCTTTGTTGAATTCAAAATTCTCTATCTGTTCTGTCACAGTTTTTATTACTGCATTTCTCTTGCTCTCGATATATCTGTCTTTAATGATACTTTTTCCCTCGTGATCTTCAAGAAGCCTGTACACCCTATTGACAAACCTATAAACCCCCTCCACGCCTTTATCTGACCATTCCATCTCCTTATCAGGAGCTCCAACAAACAGCAAAAACAGCCTTGCAGTATCTATCCCGTATCTTTCAGACATCTCTTCCTGTGTCACCACATTCCCAAAACTCTTGCTCATCTTGTGGCCATCCTTGTAAAGAATTCCCTGATTAAACAACTTTTCAAAAGGCTCATCAAAATCCACCAACCCCATATCCTTCAGCACCTTTGTGAAGAACCTTGCATACAATAAATGCATGACTGCATGCTCAGCTCCGCCTATATACTGATTTACGGGCATCCAGTACTTCACTGCTTTTTTATCAAAGGCAAAACTGTCTTTATGTGGATTGCAGAACCTGAGGAAATACCAGGAACTGTCCATAAAAGTGTCCGTTGTATCAGTTTCCCTTTTCGCTTTCACCCCACACTCAGGGCATTTCGTATTTACAAATTCTTGTGTATTTGCCAGAGGATTTCCCTGACCTGTAAATATTGCTTTTTCAGGCAACAAAATCGGGAGATCTTTTTCTGAAACAGGGACCATACCACACTTTTCGCAATAAATTATAGGTATAGGTGTTCCCCAGTATCTTTGCCTTGAAATAAGCCAGTCGCGGATTTTATATGTTATATTTTTTTCCCCAAATCCTTTTTTCTCCATCCACTTGCACATCTCATCGATAACATCCTCCACTCTTTTCCCATTAAACTGACCTGAATTTTTTAATACTCCTTTATTTTCATGGGCGCTTACAGGAACTTTCGGATCTATCCTTTCAACAACTTCCCTAAGTTGAATATTGTATTTTTTCGCAAACACATAATCTCTGGGGTCATGTGCAGAACACCTTATTATTCCAGTACCAAAATCGAGCAAAGCAAAGTTAGCCAGCCAAACAGGCATTTGTTCACCTGTGAATGGGTCTATAACATACCTTCCGGTAAACACGCCTTTCTTTTCAAACTTATCTTCTGTTCTTTCATCTGGCGATATCTTTTTTACATCTTCTATAAAGGCCTTAACAGATTTTTCAAATTCGGTGTCTTTAACAAGTTTTTCTACTATTGGATGCTCCGGAGCAATTACAATGAATGTATCAGCAAAAGACCACGCAGGATAAGCTGTAAAAGATGTAAGTTCTATATCCATTTCTTTAACTTTATGCGAGATAAGCATCCCATGTTTTTTCCCAATCCAGTTTTCCTGCATTTTTTTTATTTTTTCTGGCCATTGCAGTTTGTCAAGATCTTTTAACAATCTGTCTGCATAATCTGTTATTTTGAAAAACCACTGTTCAAGTCTTTTCTCCTCAACCTGTGATTCACATCTCCAGCATTTTCCATCCTCAACCTGTTCATTTGCCAAGACGCTTGTACATTTAGGGCACCAATTTACAGGGGCCTCTTTTTTGTATGCCAAACCTTTCTTGAAAAATTGCAGGAAAAACCACTGGTTCCATTTGTAATATTCTGGGTAACACGTTGCAAATTTTCTAGACCAATCATAGCTTAATCCTAAAGCCCTCTGGTTTCTTTCTATGCTGGCCATTGAATTTTCTGTATAAATTTTTGGATGGCTTTTGTTTTTTATGGCTGCGTTTTCAGCTGGGAGGCCAAATGCATCATAACCCATTGGATAAAGCACATTAAAACCATGCATCCTCTTGAACCTTGCTATGCAGTCACCCATTGCATAATTTCTTACGTGACCCATGTGGAGGCCTGAGCCAGAGGGGTATGGGAACATCTCCAGGCAATAGAACTTCTTTTTTTTAGGGTTTTCTTTTATTTTGAAGATCCCTTCTTTCTCCCATCTTTCCTGCCATTTCTTCTCTATTTTTCTGAAATCAATTTCTGACATAAATAATCTCTTCGCCGTCTGGATGGACTTTGTAGGGCCCGATTTGCCTGTGCATACCATTTATTCTGTAATCTGTTTTAATCCTTTCTATGACATCTCGATCAAGCCTGCCCTCAAAACTTATTACCAAAAGATCTGGATCTTGCCTTTTTCCTAGAAAAGAAACCATATGAGGTGGCATAATCTCCTATTTTAATAAACAGGGTTATAAATATCTAGATAATATAGACTTTTCTTTAGAAAAAAGGCTAAGGAAGGGTCGAAGTCAGCTTCCAACTTTCACACCCAAAGAAACTAATATAGTAAAGTATAGATTATATCTTAAGGGCCCGTAGCTCAGCTTGGATAGAGCGCCATATGGAATATTTTATCCATGCGTAGGACTTCTAAACATTTAGAAGTGTTGAGAAAGCTTTGCTTTCTGTGAAGACATCTGTAGGAGATTATAGAGATATAGTCGTCCGGGGAGAGGTCGTGGGTTCAAATCCCACCGGGTCCGTCCTAATTTTTATTTTGTTTTATTTTCTGCAAGGCGGCCTTCGCGTACATTTTGACGCCTTCCTTGATCCCGTATTTTGTCATGCATCCTGAGCAAAACCTTGCTATTAAAAACAACAAACACTTCTGCGCAGAGGTCGATTTTCTGGTGGATATGCGGCATAAAAAGAATTGATTCTCGCAAATAAATGTTTTCCTGCAAAAGATTAAGGTATGATACTTGAAAGGCCGCGCTCGATTGTTGTTGCTTGTGACGTCTACAAGGATGCGGATTCTAGGAGAGATCCCAGATTAAGGAAACTTGAGAGAATCCTTAGATCCACAGAAGGGATAGAAGGCATAGGAGATTACCAGATTTCTGCCTCGATACCGCGCAAATATGGGCTATCTAGAATTGTGAACTCGGTTAAAGAGATCACTGGGAAAAAGGTTATTTATGATCACGGTGGCCTCGGATTGTCCAATCCTAGAGACGCAGAAGATGAAGCAACTGATCTTAAGGGATCTGGAGTGGATGCTGTTTTGGTTTTCCCTGTATCTGGCCCTGTAGTTGGCGAAGCTTGGATAAAAGCTTTGCTGAAACAAGATCTGGAAGTTATAGTCAGGGGTCACCAGACATATAATCAATATGACATGGCACGTGGTGGCTATGTTGGTTCCCATTCATGGAGAAATATCTATGAAGACGCAATAAAATTAGGCGTTAGGGATTTGCAATTCCCAGCTAATCAGCTAGAGGATTTGAGATCTTTTAGGGAAAATCTTAGAGCTTTAATTTTAGAAGAAGGCCCAAATTTTGATGCTGACAAGGATATCATATTTTATCCAACAGGAATTGGTGAACAAGGCGGTAAGTTAGAAAATATATCTGATTTTGGCCCAAACGTGCACCCAATTGTAGGTGGACTTATAACTTTACCCAGAGATGGAGATATCAGAAAAACGGCACTGCAGTTTATAATAGATCTGGAAAACGCATATCAATAAGCACTTTAATCTGTTTCCTAATTCTATTTCATGATAAACAAGATAATCCTCCAGCTAGACCTGGACTCATTTTACGCTTCAGCAGAAGAGGTGAGGAACACTGAACTCAAGGGTAAACCTGTTGTTGTATGTGTTTTTTCTGGCAGGACTGAGAATTCAGGCGCTGTTGCTACATCCAATTATCTTGCGAGGGAATCTGGCATCAAGGCAGGGATGTACATAATGAAAGCGAGAGAGTTAGCGGCTAAAGAGACTGTTTTTCTTCCGACTGATATGGAGTATTACAAGGAGGTCTCTCAGAGAATAATGGAGATTATACGGACTTATTCTGACAAATTCGAACAGAGGAGCATTGATGAGGCTTATCTGGATCTGTCTGAAAAAGTGAATAGCTTTGAACAGGCAAAAACTTTGGCAGAAAAAATAAAAAAAGAAATTCTGGAGGCAGAAGGGATAACTTGTTCAGTTGGATTGGGACCAAACAAGCTTATTGCAAAGATGGCTTCTAAAGTCAAAAAGCCTGATGGCCTGACAATAATTAAACAGGAAGAAGTCAAGGGCTTCTTGAACCCTCTCCCTGTAAAAAAGCTTTTTGGAATTGGGCCGAAATCACTTGAATTTTTCGAGAAAATCGGGATAAAGACAATAGAAGGCCTTTCAAAGGCAGATGTAAATTTGCTCGTAAGCCAGTTCGGGGAAAATAAAGGAAGGGAAATTTGGGAGCATGCGAATGGGGTTGACAATTCTGAGGTGGAGGAAACAGAGCGACAGCAGTTAGCCAAAATAGGAACGCTGAAAGAGGACACAGGCGACCTGGAAAAAATATGTGAAAAACTTTTTGAGTTGGCAGATCAGCTGGAACTGAAGATTGAAAAAGAAAATAAAAAATTCAAGTCTGTCGCAATAATTGTGATTCTTACAAACTTGGAGACGCACACGAAGAGCAGAAGTCTGCCTGATTATTCAGACAGTATAGAAGTTGTAAAACAGGAGGCCAGAGCCTTGATGAAGGAGTTTTTGGAAAACAATCCAGGGAAGAAGTTGAGAAGGTGTGGGGTGAGGGTTTCTTCTTTTGAAGAGAAGGTAATTGAAGATAAGAAGCAAAAAACTCTCTTTAATTTCGGATAAGCTATGAGATTTGAAAAGATTACACACCAATCAAAAAACTTTAATGATGTCTGGAAAATCTATGAATCTTCATTTCCAGATAATGAGAGAAGGCCAATAGAGGTTCAGAAAGAGGTATTAGGAAACGTCGCATATAATTTTATGGCCGTCTTGGATGAAAGTAGACTAATAGGCCTTATAGCTTTTTGGGATTTAAAGTGTTTTACTTTCATTGACACTTCTGTATTAAAGAGGATCTCAGGGGAAGAGGTTTAGGGGCTAAGACTATAGAAGAGTTTTTGGAAAAAATAGATAAGAAAATAGTATTAGAGGTAGAGAGGCCGGAAACAGAGGAAGCTAGAAGAAGAGTAATTTTCTGGGAAAAACTGGGATTTAAACTGAATGAACATCATTACATACAACCACCTTACGATGATTGGAAAGAGCCAGTAAAAATGTTTATCATGTCTTCTCCAAAAGAAATAGATTACATTGATTTTTCTCTCATAAGACAAATTATTCACACACAGGTCTATGGCCTCGAAAAGCCCATTTTATAGAACCACGGAGAAGAAGCAGAAGACGCTGTTTAGTTTTGGGAAATAGTGTCACTGTTTTATTTTCTCGAGGGTTAAAGGTTGCGAAAGAGGAAGTACAATTATCTCTTTCCCGATAACTGGTTTCACTTCCCTGCCCATTTTCTCCAAAGAAACAATTCCATAGCTTTCTAATATTTTCAGATCCCTTTCGACAGAAGGGAGCTCCCTTTTGACCTTGTTTGCAAGACCTGACATAGTTTCAGGCGACTCTTTTTTAATCATATTAAGTATCTCCAGCCTTTTTGGAGTAAATATTTCTGTAATCTCTTCCTTTTCCAGAGATAAGAGAAGTACGTCATCGGGTATTTTATCCGGATTCTTTATGCTTTCCCTGATCAGACCCATAACACTTTCCCATTTCGTATCATTCATTTTGTAGCCCATAATCTACTCCGCGGATTTCTTCTTGAGATAATATGATTTGAACCGCTCAAAATCTTTTTTTATCAGATTCATATAAAATTCGAATATCTGGTCAAACGACCCGTCTTGGATAAGGGGTATTGGTTCATGCGATATCCAAAACCTTTGTTCATGGAGATATCCGTGAGCTGTGTCAACCCTATACACTTCATGCCATTTCTCGCCTATCCGGAATCTTAGGTTCAGGACGAACCCCACTATGGATTTGTTTTCTATATCAATTTCTACGTCCAGTGTAGATCCTTCACTAAGAGGTATCCTGAATCTTTTCTTCCTCATTATAGTTAACATTTTATGTTAAGTGTTTATAAAGCTGATGGCCACTAAAAAAATCTCAGGATGCGCAGTGTGCGGGTTTCTGTCTTCCCAGGAAAAACCGGCGATAAAAAACAGAAAACTTTGTTTGGTTTCAGATAAGAAATGATTTAAATAACTTATGGCCCCTTAATTTTATGGCGAAATTGGAATACCAGCTTGGCGAAATCAGGATTGACAAAGGCATGATCCACAAGGCGCAGAACGGAGGGACTTACGGCCACAGGTTTGTGGTCCAAGAACCTATAGACGACTGTGGTGTCAAAATTTATGTAGCCCTTTACAGAAGGAAAAAAACAGTTGAGGACACATTCAAATTAGAGCCAACAGAACTTGTTGGAGCCGGCCGCCTATATGTGGATAATGGAAAGAGGCTTGTTTTGGACGGCTCTTCCAGGAATTATGGTTCCATTCCGCATGAGGCTGCCAGAGAATTCGGGAAGCTCTTGATCCCTGAATTGAAGATTTCCGGAATAGATGGTGTCGATGCCCGCACAGATGAGAATGAACTAAACAGGTTCTGGGAAGTTTCCGGTTTCAAAAAAATTGGCAAAAGAAAAACATTTTATTCAGATAAGAGATTATGAAAAAGCAACTTGAGCTTGTCAAGGAATTTCACCAAAAATTCAAAGCCCCTGTTTTGCGATCTTCCCCAAAATCCCAATTACTTTTTCCCTTCCAACAGTCAAAATAAACGGCGCGAGCTTAGGGCCTCTTTCCTTCTCCAGGAGGACAAGGTAGACAGCTTTGAAAAATTCCTGCGGCTTGATCCCGTTTTTTTCTGAAATACTCCAGAATTGGTTGTGCAAATCCTCTTCTTTCATTTCTTTTGATAAGGCGGCTCCCAAATCCTTAAGAGCCTTTTTCTGGCTCTCAGTAAGCTGGTTTCTAACGTCTTCTGAAACCTCTGTTTTCAAAACAATCTTAGCCTCTGGCGGGGCGTACAAGCTAATCCAGTTTCTTGCCTTTCCTACTCTTTCCAATATTTCTTTTTCAGAGTCTTTTGAATAATGGCCTGTAGTTTTCAGGGATTCCAAGATTTTTTTGTCTGAATCGAAAAACTGGACTAAAAAGGCCAGATGGGAAAAATCAACTGGAATCACTTTTTCTATTGACTTCAGTTGAGAAATCTCGTAAAGCCTTTTCATGTGAGCCTCCTCTTTTTTGTTTTCAATTTTTTTAAATCCATGGAAAACCTGTGCATGTTTATCGTAGTCATCGTATAAAATCGGCAAGTCTGCCCAGGAGAAATCCCTTGTTTTCATTAGTTTTTTTCCATAGAAAAACCTAAGAAGTTCTGGTGTCCCAGCTTTCAGCCAATCTGAAGGGTATATCACATTTCCAAGAGACGCTGACATTTTCACGCCTGCAATAATTATGTGTTCATAAAAAATAGGGACAGGCATTGGGAACTTCAAAACTTTTTCAACGATCTCAGCGTTTATCCAGAAAGCGCTTCCAGGGACTTGGTATTCTTTTCCGAACCCCTCAGAAACAACCTGCCAGTGAGCCCATTGGGTTGCGAGTTCGCTTTTGTAGAGAAGTTTCCCGTTGCCTTTTGAAGGATCGTCTTCACCTTCGTAACCGCAGCCTTTTGCAGTCTGTGTTTTGAACTCGTAATCTTTGCATGTATATTTTACTTTGCCTTTTTCTATAGCTGTTGCAACTGTTGTTATAATTTTTCCGCAGTTTTTGCAGATAGGCTGCCATGGGTTCCAGTCCTTTTTCAAAGGCCTCCCTTTCGGCCTGTTTTTATCATGCAATTCGAAAACAAGCTTGTAATTATCTAAAATTGTTTTGATTTCGTTTTTGAAGGATCCTTTCAGATACTCTTCTCTCATTGAATAGACAGTGACTTTATCGTGGATGAACTGGTTAACTACGTCCAAATAAAAGGATTTGTGGTGGGCTTCATATGATTTGTGGCAACCATCTGGATCAGGTATATCTGTGACAGGGACTCCTATATAATCAACATAATTCTTTGGGACTCCTTCAGGTATTTTTCTTAGCGGATCAACATTATCTGCAGTCCAGATAAGCTCTGCAGGATAGCCTAAATCTTTTATGGCTTTGTAGACCATGTCACATCTTATAGTGTCTGAAAGCCTTCCTATGTGCAGAACGCCTGAGATGGAAGCTGCAGACTTCACTACAAATTTCTTAAATTTTGGGATTTCGTCATCTGTGAACCTGAATTTTTTCCTGTTAACGGCTTCTGCTGCCAATTGGTCTGCCCAGAAGAGGGATTGATCCTCAGTTTTGTTGGATTTTTTTTCACCAGTCGCCATAAGTATAAATACCTTAACTTTTTATATATACAACATATAGAATTAATATGCTTACGTCAAAGATCCCTCTTTTTATTGTGAGTTTGGTTTTAGTGTCATTAATAGCTCCATCTTATGCTCTGGCTCAAGAGAATTCTGTTGTCTTCTCTGACGCGCCATCGCAGGTTGAGATCATCTCAGGTTCATCTTCTATAGTCGATATCAAGGTGACAAACATAGGGGATTCCTCGAAGACTTTTGAACTTGATGTCGAGACAGCTGCCCCTGTATCTGCGAGTATTTTGCCGGGCACTGTGACACTGGATAAAGGCCAGTCTGCTACATTTAGTTTGAGCTTCTTGTCCTCTTCCACCAACCCTATAAACAGATACGCTTCGAAACTGAAATTGAAAGGGGATGGTGTTAATGTCATAAAAGAGTTTTCAATAGTGGTTCTCCCTACACCAGAGAAAAAATTTGGAATAAATAATGAGTATATTGTCCTTCTTAACAAATACGAGAATTCGAAGAAAAGGTTTGACCAGATTAAAGACATCGGATGCGTGCTTGTTGAAGCTGGGGACATCAATGCCGTGACACCAAAAGGGATTGTTGACAGCTTGCAGGATTTGAATGACAATCTCGAAAAAACAAGGATTGCGATAAAAGAGAACGATTTTCTAACAGCTAGCATAGAGCAGGAGAAAGGCGCACAGCTAACTGATAAAGTTGAGGCAGACATAAACTCGTTGAAATCTTCACAAGAGGCATGTGAGGAAGATAAGCTTAGAGTAAGCGGCTACTTGACAGGAGGATTCATAGGGACATCAATAGGTGTGATAATCATAGTTGTGATAGTGGGGCTAGTTGTCTACAGCCATTACACAAGATTGCCGAGAGTGAGGAAACTGATAAGGTCAGAAAACCACTACATGAAACCGAAAACAGAATCAAATCTAGGCGGCAGGCCTGGTGTGACTAGAGTTGGAAGGGACTTCAAATACGAGTTTAAGAAGAAGAAATAGTACTTTTTCTTTCTGGTATATTTGTGGGTCAAAGAAAACCTACACTAAAAGAAAGCATGCAATTGTGGCTTCAGAGTACTTTTTCTTTCTGGTATATTTGTGGGTCAAAGGGATCCGCATCTCTTATCTGTGCTTTCCTAATCAAAAGCTGGTGTTATAGTGTAAATAGAATCCATGAATTCTGTATAAGCGACATATACTCCGGAGGTTCCAAAGATTTGTGCTGCTCTTTTCCTGAAATAGGCACCTTTAATAGAATGATCGTCTCCTACAAGTTCTATCACAGGGACACTTTGCTCTGTTCTGTTTCTAAAGATTTGCATAGCCAATTTAACACTTTTTGGGTCCATTGGATTATCTGTGATGGGTAGAAGTAAATATGGCACATCGAGAACTATTCTAGAGGTTGGCCCCTGTCGTATAGTTTCATTGTATCTTGCAGTTTCGTCGCGTTTATCTTCATCGACTGGATAGAGCCGCCATCCTTTCTCGCGAAAGCTCTTCAATATAGTTTGTCCAAAATTCACACGGTAGTCGTCTAACAGCATACAAATAGAGATGTTTTAAACTAAAATACTCGTCAACTCGAAATGCTTCCTAAAAGTGGCTCGCATGCCTTGACTAGTTCTAAAGTAATGTGGTAATCAGAGACTTCAGTTGTTGCGATTGTTTTTGCTAGGTTGTTTAAATTATCTACAACCTGCTGGTTTTGGAGGAAGACAGAGGACGCTTTGAAACCCCTGAGGCCACGCTTATACTGGGATATTGCTGGTTGAGTGGTACCCAATTTCTGGGCTGCTTGCTTCTGGGACAGGCCATATGCCTCCACCAGCTTTTTTGCTATGTATGCTCGCATGGCTGGGACTAATTCTTTGATTATAATATCGGAGACTGGCCTTGGCATAGATTGATTATATTTGGGGTGAGGTTGTTTATATTCATAACAATGTTATGAATAGGTTTATTAGCGTAAGTACTCACAGGTAGGAAAAAGAAAGCTTTATAAAATCTGAGTTCCATGATAAACTATGTCTAAAATCATTCAAACTATCACCGAGCCTCCATTGAGAGAAGTTTTAAGGGTTGGCCAAAGGGCTTTTGGCTATCTGAATCCAGATGTTGATAAAAATTATCTGGAAACCATTGGAATAGGCTTTTGTATAGGCGTTTATGTAAAGAACTCTTCCAGAGGTTTGCAGGGTCTGGCTCATCTTGATGGGCCCGACTACCGTGGACAAGTTGGCCAATTTTTAAGATATCTTAGAGCTAGAAACCTGACAGATGACAATTATAGCCAAGTTCAGGTTTTGAGAAGCCAGCAATCTGTCAGAGAAGGCGTTGAGGATATATGCTCAGCGCTTAAACTATGGGGATTAAGAAATATTGAAGTTGTTGATGGCGGCTGGCCAGTTGATGCGATTTTCAATAGAAATGGGGAAATGTATTGGGTTGATCCAGAAACGATTAAAAACGAAATGACAGAAGACGAATTAAGGCTATGGGTCTTATCAACATTAGTTAGAGGCGGGCTGAAATGCGAGAATACAGGAATTGTAGTGGAGCCTCGTACTATTCCACCTCATGGATCGAGCTCTTCAGAGGGTGAGATCGACAGAAAGGTATATGGACGAGTTTCTTTGTGTAGAAAAGGTAAGAACACCGCAATACTGGGTGTATGGGATCCTGAAGGCAGAAAATTGGAGGCGAGGATTGTGTTTAGTTTTATACCAGAACTAGAAGAATCTGTTCCTTCAGGTTTCGTGGATCTTTATACTGGAAGGCAATTAAATGATATTGTAGATGAAGTTAGTGGAGACCTTACTGCTCTAGTGGGGGAAAACCCCGAAGTGGAAGAATGGCTGAAGGGAGCTGGTATAAGGAAAAGTATCTACCCACCCACAGAATGTTGATTTTTAACTTTAGAGTCTATGCCTATCGCTTTTAATCCAGAGCGGTTTCACCTGATTTTTCAAAACCTGATTTCGTGGCTTCTGTCTACTGATTTCTGAAAATTTAACTTGCATCCGGTGAGCAGATACGTTGTTTATATTCATAACAATGTTATCCAGAAAAAGCCTAGACGATTACACTTATATACTTCTGTAACCAAGAATAATCAGGTGAGTTATGCCTGTTATAACAGCCAGAGTTTCTGAAGATCTGCTTGGAGATGTACAGATGGTTGAGAAAGACGAACACACAGATAGGGCTGAGACTGTGAGGAAATTGCTTTCAGAAGCAATCAGGGAATGGAAAACAAAGAAAGCTCTCGAGCTCTTGAAAGACCATAAAATAACCTACAGAAAGGCATCTAAGATAGCTGGAATTACATACCCTGAGATTTTAAGGTTGGCATATTCTTCTGGAATAGATATTGGGTACACGCTCGAAGACCTCAAAAAAGATTCACAAGGATAAAATATGGTCATTGTTGATTCTGCGCCATTGATACATCTTGTAAGGATAGGGAAACTGGATTTGCTGAAAAAGTTTTTTGGGAAAGTGAAAACACCTAAAGAAGTGATAAGGGAGGTCACAGAAGAAAACAGGATAGGATCCCCTGAGATACTAAAGGCTGTAGGCGATTGGATAGTTGTTAAAGAAGTTGAGGTCAGAAGGGATGACGAGCTGGAAAAAGGGGACCTGGAAGTTATTGCCCTCGCAGAAAAAGAGAATGATATAATACTAACAAATGACCTTGCGCTGATTTTGATTGCAAAGACTAAGGGGCTGGACTGCTGGTGGCTGACCACCTTTTTGTTAAAGTGTTTGTACAAAGGGTTTATAGAAAAACAGGAAGCGAAGGGCATATTGCTGGAGCTAGTGAAGACAGGACTTTACATAAAGACAGAGGTGTATGCAGCAATCGCGAGCGAGATTGAGACGTACACCAAGAGGTGAGATTTTTCCATAAGAAATACTAGAACAGCTGCAGCATCTTGGGTCCAAGACTAACTTCTTTTAATAATATTGTGAAACTATATACTCTAAAGAGGATTTTTACTATGCTCACCAAAGGCGGCCTTAAATATCCAGGACAATAACTAATATTATGGAACTGACACTATCTCCGGAAATAAAACATAGGGTAGCTGAAGCTTCCGAGAAGTCTGGGTTAAATGAAAGTGAATTGATAAAAAAAGCTATTTTGCTTTATCTGGACACCATAAAGAAACAGGTCGATCTTAAAAAGGAATTTGATGCGTGGGAAAAGGTTAGTGATGAGGCTTTGGAGAACTTTGAAAAGAGCTCGGGACTCTTCACCTTAAGACAATAAACAGGATAGATGATATTCTCAGGAGGCTTTTAAAATTGTAAACCATTTAATTCTATGCTCACTAAACAAGGCCTTAAAAAAGAATTCGGGAAAGAGTGGCAGAAATACTATCAAGTTGAGATATTCAAAAAAGAAGGGTTTACCAGGAAGCTCTGTTCAAAATGCAGAAGGGCCTTCTGGACTTTGGACCAAAACAGGGGTTTCTGCGGGGACTCGCCTTGCCAGAACTACGAGTTTATTGGGAAGCAGGTGACAGCCAAGAAATACGATTACATAGAGATGTGGAAAGAGTTTGAGAAGTTTTTTGTTAAAAATGGCCACACGTCAATACCTAGATATCCTGTGATAGACAGGTGGAGGCAGGACCTCTATTTTACAATTGCGTCAATCCAGGATTTCCAGAGGCTGGATAATGGGAACATGACTTTTGCTTATCCGGCGAACCCTTTAGTCGTGCCGCAGGTCTCGCTCAGGTTTGTTGATGTCCAGAACGTTGGTGTGACTGGAAGGCATCTGACAAGCTTTGTGATGTCAGGCCAGCATGCGTTCAACTATCCGAAAGAGAGAGGCTCCTACTTCAAAGACAGGTGCATAGAGCTGAACTTTAATTTTGTGAACAAGGTTTTGGGAGTTAAGAAAGAGGATATAGTTTACCACGAGGATTTTTGGACAATGCCTGATTTTTCTGAGTTTGGTCCATCTCTCGAAACTTTTGCATATGGATTGGAATTTGTAAATTCTGTTTTTACAGAGTTCCAGTCGCACGACATGAAAACTTTTAAACCACTTGACATGAAGGTAATCGATGTCGGCTGGGGACATGAAAGGCTTGTGTGGCTATCAAACGGGACAGAGACCCAATACGACTGTGTGTTCGGGCCTGTTGCAGATCAGTTGAAAAAGATGACAGGGGTGAGGGTTGATCCTACTTTATTTTCAAAATACTCAAAACTTGCAGGAAACCTGAACATAGATGAAAATACAAACATAGATGCGACTAGGAAAAAGGTTGCAGCCTCTATCGGGATTTCTGTGAGAGACCTGGTTGAACAGCTTGAACCGCTAACAGCGCTCTATGCTATTGCAGACCACACAAGGACGCTGCTTTTTGCGATCGCGGACGGCGGGATCCCATCTAACATCGGCGGCGGCTACAACCTACGCGCAATACTGAGGAGAAGCCTTTCTTTCATAAAACAGCATAATTTTGATTTGCATCTTATAGATATTGCGCAGAAGCACGCGAAGTTTTTGAAGCCGATTTTCCCGGAGCTGGAAGAAGGGCTGGAAAACATGGGGAAGATTTTGGACGCCGAAGAGGAGAAATACAGGAAGACTTTGTCTGAGGGCAGGAAAATTGTTGTGAACATGATAAACTCGAAGCAGGGATTTGACACAGGGTCGCTCAAAAAACTTTACGAGTCGAATGGAATAACTCCGGAGACTGTCAAGCAAATTGCAAAAGAGAATAGTGTGGAGGTAAAAATACCCCAGACTTTCTATGAATCTCTTTCGAAAGAACATTCAACAGAGGAGAAAAAAGAGAAGAAAATAAAACTAGAGTTGGGAGGAATTTCAGATACAAGAGTTTTGTTTTATGGGAGCCCAGACAAAAAAGAGTTTGAAGGGAAGGTTTTGAGGATTTTGGATTCAGATCAGAAAAATCATAAATGGGTTGTACTGGACAAGACACTATTCTATCCAGAAAGCGGCGGGCAAGAATTTGATACTGGAATTTTGGGCGGAAGCAAAGTTTTCGATGTACAGAAATTTGGCCACATTGTTGCGCACAAGGTTGAGAACTGTAAATTCAAAGAAGGAGAAAAGGTGGAAGGGGAAATAGATTGGGACAGAAGAACACAACTGATGAGCCACCACTCTGCAATACATATAATCAATGGGGCAACAAAACAGATTTTGGGAAAGCATGCATGGCAGGCTGGGACACACAAATCGGTTGACAAGGCGCACATAGATATTTCACATTACAAAGGCCTTACAGAAGAAGAAATTAAGAGAATTGAGGATCTGGCAAACCAAGTTGTCAAGAAAAATATAAAAACAAAAAGCAATTTTGTCCCTAGGCTTGAAGCTGAGAAAAAGTTTGGTCTGGGGATCTACCAAGGCGGCCATATACCAGAACAAAAACTCAGGATAATGGAGATTCCAGGTCACGATACAGAGGCTTGCTCTGGGACACATGTGCATGAGACCGGCCAAATCGGAAAAATCATAATTGTTGGGACAGAGAAAA
>CAYYYJ010000005.1:39564-44154 GCA_964476045.1 uncultured archaeon
CATGTGCATGAGACCGGCCAAATCGGAAAAATCATAATTGTTGGGACAGAGAAAATACAGGATGGTGTTGTCAGGATTACAATAAAGTCTGGGAAGGCAGCTGAAGACTATTTGGACGGGAATTTAGAATATTCAAAATCTGTGATAAAACTAGTAAATGATTCTGGGTTAATGAAAATTTCCAGTAAATACAAATTATCTAGAGAAGAAATAACAAAAGATCTTCTGGAAGCTGGAAAAATATTTTCTGTCCCTTTGGACCAGATTAAAAGCAACTTTGAGAAGTTTGTTTCAGATATTAAAAAATCTGAGGATGGAAAAATAAAAACAAAGGAGGTTAAAGGTCTCAAGGAAGCTGCCCAAACAATTTTTGATTCATGGAAGGCCAGGAGAAAGGAGATGGAGAAATCACAGGAAGAGACTTCCAAACAGATGGTTGATAGCCTTCTGAAGAAAGAGAAATCAGCTAAAATATTCGAAATAATAAATCTCGGCAGGAAAGAGCTCATATTAACATCCTCAGAGATTTTGAAGCAACGACCAAATATAACAGTTATTCTTGCAAATAATCAGGGCGACATAGTTTTGATGAGCAAAAAAGAGGATTGTGTAAAACTGATAAATGAAATTGCAAAGAAAGCTGGCGGATCTGGTGGCGGGAGGCCTGATTTTGCCCAGGGTAAAGTTGACCCGAAAAAATTGAAGAGTGTTTTATGAGACTGTGGCTGGCTCTGGTTTTTTATTTCTTCTTTCTGCCACTAACGCATCTATAGCTTTCCTCACTACATAAAATTCTCCCTCGCTATTTATAGATTCATAGCGTGCTCTTAGATCATCTTCAGAAGTATACCAGCGTGCTGCGAAATTTGTAGTGAGAGTGCAGTCAGGACCTACTAAATCTATAGTAACTTCTTGTGGACTTTGTCCAGTGCTCAAATCTATGCTCAATTTTCCTGCTGTGTCATTTGCTAGATCAGGGCTTAGAATATATCTAGTGAGCCTCAGCGTATAGCCGCCAGGAAGACTTTTTTTATCAACTTCTATCATCAATATAAATAGAGCGTAATCTTTATAAGTTTTATGCCAGAACTTACCATAATTATAGTATCAACAGATTGACTTGATATGGGAGATGAGAAAGAAGTAATTCTCTACACAAATGGGAGATTAATCAAATATTCTTCAGGATACATTCTTTCGGCTGGATTGCTGAAACTTTGCAATAGGCGTCCAGAAGCCCATCAGAAGTTATGTTTGTGACACTTTGTGTCTCTTTTCCGGTGAATTGGACGTTGTCTTTATCTCCAGCTATATCCAGAACTAGGACATTTGAATATTTGGTATAGAAGTTCCGTATAACTGTCCTGTATTCATCACACTGAACGCAGTTTTTTGTATGCGAGAATTCGAGAATAGCAACCCCATTCTGCAAAAGAGCTGTTTTCTCTTGCTCGGTTAAAGCCCTTTCCAAATATCTTTGGACTGTTTTCTGGGAAGATGGGCCAGGCGTATCCTGAGGTTGAGTGGGTGTGTAAACACTGTTTATGATTGCGAAAGCGAAAGTGGAGAAGAACATTACAAATATCAGTAAGAGGCCCACATATTGGCTTTTAATTTTGCCTTGCATAATTCCGGACTTGCCACAGTGTTTTAATATAGATATGGAGACATATTAAAGTAATCAAAATATAGTCTGGCCTATGGCATTAAATAATTATACCAAAATTAAGAAAAAGTATAAAATACCAGATTACAATAAACTGGTCGAATTATTGGAGATAGAAATAGATGTCTCAAAAACTGATATTCTCCTTCTGCAAGATATAAGGAACCAGATAACAGACAGGATGTACGACCTGATGAAGGCCATTGAAGCCATACTTTTCACAGGGGAAGGAAGCGATCCATCCCATCTCTACCAAGAGGCTATGATAAAAAACTCTTCAAAAGAAAGTTTTGATTTGTTCAAAGAACTCAACCAACTTAACTACGAAGGATTTCTGCTCAGATTCAAGCATGACAGAAAAGCTGATGCTGCTTACATAAATAAAATTTTCAGGGTATGGCCTGAGCTGGAGAAAAAGATGATAAAGCTTTTCGGCGATCTCGAAAAAGGCTGGAGAGAGTTCGACAGGCCAGATATCAGGGAGATCAGGCATGAGACTTACCACGGATAAGGTTGCTCTCCTGGCTTTTTTAATTCTGGTTTTAGTGTCTGGTTGACAGTAAGCTGTGGTCATCCTCTGACAAATGCGAAAAACCGATCCAAGATATTATATGATAGGGGACGAAATTAAATCATCTGAAAGCAGGCATTGGCAAAGCAGAAGCCACGAAATTACTGGCCGAGGGGTCTGAGATGGATAATTCTGTCAACTATATTGTTGGGGACGATGGTGTTGATTGTTTGATTCTACAGATTAGCTTTGATCAGAATAATAAATTGAAAGGCTCAAAGCTTGTACAGGGATAAGAAAGCTTATAAAGCAGGCTCGATAATTTACGCTAATATGAAAGACGGAGACTTCGTAGAGATTGATTTTGTAGGGAAAGTCAAGGACACCGGAGAGATTTTTGACCTGACAAGCGAAGCTGAAGCAAAGAAAGAGGGGATATACGATAAAGAGCATAAATATGGGCCTGTTCTTGTTGTAGTCGGTTCGAAATCAGTTGTCCCTGGTGTTGAAGAAAAAATAAGAGAGATGTCTGTTGGGGAAGAAAAAGAGTTTGGGTTGGGATATGAAAAGGCATTTGGCAAAAGGGAGCCTAAGCTTATCCAGATACTTGCCCTAAACAAATTCTACCAGCAGAAATTAAACCCTGTTCCAGGCGCGTTTGTCCAGATAGATGGGAGGACGTGCAGGATACAGTCAGTTTCAGGCGGACGAGTAAGGGTTGATTTTAATAGCCCGCTGGCTGGGAAAGATGTTCTTTACAGATTGAAAATTGTTAGAGAAGTGAAAGAGCTCAAGGAAAAAGTTGAATCTGTAATAAAATATTTAGGCCTGGAAGGCGAAGCTAAAGTTGAGGACAGCTCTGTTAGCATCAAACTCAAGAAAACAAACAAAATACTTGAACAGGTTGTAGAAAAAACTCTGAAGACATGGATAAAAGATGGGTTGAAAGAGATTAAGTTTGAAGGCGAGGGCAAAACTGAAATCAAAACCGAAGCCCCCAACAAGGATCAAGAGAAAAAATAAGTTAATTCTGATTAGTTCAACTATTTAAATCTTGTTTGCTTATAGATACATAATAATTTCTGGTTGCTTTTGTGAAAGGCTCTGAACTTTTGGGTACAGTAGCCTTTTGTGGAAGTTGTTAACTCCCGGAAAAGGCTACTATGGCTGTAGATACAATTATTGATGCTGCTTTGTCAGCGAACGAGAAAGATCATCAGCCTACTTTTAATAGGCCTGAAGATGAAGAGCTCAGAAAGATTTTAGAGTCAAGAAAAGCTGAGATAAAAGTTGTCGGTGTAGGCGGTTCTGGCAACAATACAATTTCTAGGCTAATGCAGGTTGGCATTGTCGGCGCAGAGACAATTGCAGTAAATACAGACGCCCAGGATTTGCTTTATACAGATGCTGATAGAAAGATCCTTATTGGAAAGGATTTAACTTCTGGTCTGGGAGCAGGCGCAGACCCTAAGGTAGGGATGGAAGCTGCCAAAGAATCTAGAGAGGATATCAAGAAAGCTCTGGAAGGGGCAGATCTCGTTTTTATTGCATGCGGTCTAGGCGGTGGAACAGGGACTGGAGCAGCTCCTGTTGTTGCTGACACTGCTAAAAAGCTAGGTATCCTTACAGTCGGTATAGTTACTCTGCCTTTCACAATGGAAGGGAGATCGAGGATGGGGAATGCGCAGTTAGGCCTGGAGAACATGGAGACAGCTGTTGACACGCTGATTGTTGTCCCTAATGATAAATTGCTGGAGATTGTTCCTGATGTTTCTATTACAACTGCATTCAAGGTGGCAGATGAAATCCTCGTGAATTCTGTGAAAGGGATTGCAGAACTTATTACAAAGCCAGGGCTTGTGAACTTGGATTTTGCTGATATAAGGGCTGTGATGGGGTCTGGAGGTCTCGCCATGATAGGGATGGGAGAGTCTGATACCGAAAACAGGGCTGTCGAGTCTGTTGAGAAATCTCTTAACAATCCTTTGCTTGATGTGGATATCACAGGCGCAACAGGCGCGCTAGTTAATGTTTCTGGCGGCCTCGATATCACAATAAGAGAATGCCAGGAGATTGTGGAAACTGTCGGATCAAAAATTAATCCAGACGCAAAAATTATTTGGGGAGCAATGGTTGACAAGGCTATGGGAGACACTATAAGATCTATGCTTATTGTAACAGGGGTCAAATCAAACCAGATATACGGGCCAGAAAGGACATTCAGCTCCACAAAACAGAAAGAAATTGAGAAGATTTTGGGTGTGGATTTTATAGATGAGAGATAGGATCTGGAGCCAACTGCATGTTTTCTTTCCCTTAAGGATTTCTTTGCTGAGAGTTTACAGAAAGAAAGGCTTATGGGTGTGGATTTTATAGATGAGAGATAGGATCTGGAGCCAACTGCATGTTTTCT
>CAYYYJ010000005.1:44254-49455 GCA_964476045.1 uncultured archaeon
CTGAGAGTTTACAGAAAGAAAGGCTTATGGGTGTGGATTTTATAGATGAGAGATAAGGCTTAATAGTCGACTTGTTCTTCGGTTAACCAGTGATTGCCTGCAAGGAAAAGCGACTATACTAAATTTAATTCAATATAGGTGCAGAAACAGCTGACTATACCATTATTATTTATTGAACATCATACACTATCTAATCATAGGTTATCCCATGACAAAAGAAAAATTTATTAAAGCATACTCAAACCTGATATCCGATGAGCGAAATGAGGTTATAGCTGTAATTGATGGCAAACCTTATACCTGGAATAGGGCTTACGACGAAATAAAAAACGACACAAAACTAGGGAAACAGATAGTACAAAAATTGGTCTCGATGGGGATAATTTAAGGGAGAAATATGATAGATGATGATGCCAAAACCCTTGTTATAGCAAGGCTCGAAACGCTAAACCAAGATTCCAAGATTTTATTGATGGGTGAAAAAGAGCCTACTACTGTAAAAGACATGATAAACGAGGTTAAAAAAGATTCTCCATTTGGCAAGAAAATTGTTGAAATTCAACTGTCGTACATAAAAATGCTTGCCAGCGGCGCCATTGACTTATGAAGAAAATGATTCTTATAACAAGGCCATCATACGATACACAGACACATTACCTTCATTTCATTTCTGGAGAAATTAAAAAAGAAATAGAATCTGTTGGGGAAGTTTCGGTTATAGACTTGGAAACAGATAAAGCAACAAGAAAAGAATTTGAAAAGGCTTTGGATAAAGCAAATCCAAGGCTAGTTCTTTTTCACGGGCACGGTTCATACGATTCGATTTCTGGACAAAACGGGGAAATAGTTTTAGATAACAGGAATATCAGAAAATTAAAGTCAAGGATAATTTACGCGGTTGTTTGCGACTCTGCATCTGAATTAGGGGAGACGTCTATTAAAGACGGTGAGGCGGAGGCTTATATAGGATATGATTCCAGATTTGTGATAGTCATTGAGCGCGACAGATCAACCACACCGATGAAAGATAAAAACTTTAAGCCTTTTAAAGATACCCATAAGAAACTGATTTTGTCTCTGGTATCTGGAATAAATGTAGAAGTATCGGTAGAGAAAACCAAGAAATATATTAGGGAATTAATAAGAGAATACGGGGTTCGGGGAATCAAGGATAAGTATGGCGATGCCCCTCTGATCAGATTTGGACTTTACTGGAACCTAATGTCCCTGAAAGTTCACGGTAATAGCAATGCAGTTTTTTGAATTAATGGTATTATCGATGGGCCTGTTTATTCCTCGGCTAACCACAGTGCAAGCCGGTTGTTACTCTTATCCTTCTTAGATTAGGCGGAAGAGTATATAACCTCTGAGCTCATAAACAACATCAAAAGATACTCCTTCAGTTGGCCTATCTCTGAAAGCCTTTCTAACAAAAAGGCCACTTTCTGGATCCGTTTGATAATCAGCTAGTTTGTAGGTACGTTCGCCTGTAAAACAGTTGGAAGTCTTTCTAGTTCTGCAGAAGCACGGTATCTTTCCAGACGCTCAGCTGTTTCTCTTGATTCAGGTCTCACTGGAGGATGATATCCTATTCCACCACATCGCCTATACTATAAACAACACTTCTTGGCATTGGCATGGAATAAGATTGGCTGTAAGAAATATAAAGCCCTTTGGGGAAGGTTTCTAATCTTTAAATAATCAACTCTATAATCTATAGTAATAACTGCCTTCTATTGGGATACTATGAACTTAAAAGAACGTCTAGCTGAATACAAGAGGGTAATGCAGATTGCAAGAAAACCAGATAAACCTGAATTTACCAGCACAGCCAAGATATCGTTCACTAGCATCGCGTTGATCGGCGGAATAGGGTTTGCTATATATCTTACATTCGTCTTGACAGGATTATAACCCTTTTGCTGACACGAAAGCGTTAACGGAAAATATAAAGGACTATAGATATGGTACTTTACACAATTAAAACAACAAATGGCAGGGAAGAAACAGTGGTAGACATGATGAGCCTGAACGTTAAAAATAATGGATTAGATGTCAAGTCAATCATGCATCCGTCTGAGCTCAAGGGCTATGTTTTTGCTGAGGGCAATCTCGCCGATATCCACAAAGCTACACAAGGGCTTCTTCACATCAAGGCGTTGAAAGAACACCCTATCAAACTTTCTGATATAGAAAAATTCATGGAGGTAAAGAGGGTTGCAGTTGATATAGGAGATGAAGTGGAGATAGTTGGCGGCGCTTTCAAAGGCGATAAGGGTATTATCACTAGATTAGATAGGACAAAAGATGAAGTTACTATAGAGTTGAGGGAAGGGGCTATACCAATACCAATGACTATATCCACTGAATTTGTCAGGATCGTAAGAAAAGGCGCAGTAAAGCCAGAAGAGATCAAAGCTGACCAAAAAAAACCAAAGAAGTTCTCGATGGACGACTTAAAGAAGAGCTTTGGGGGTCCTGAGCCTGTTTCGGAGAACAAGGCTTAATTTAAATAATTTAATTCCTACTTATATTCAAAACTATGGGCGCGCAAACAGTTTCTGCTATGGTAGAAGGTGGCAAAGCAACTCCAGCCCCGCCTTTAGGTCCTGCTTTAGGGCCGCTAGGTTTGCCTATTCCTAAGGTTATTGAAGAGATTAATAAGAAAACAGCTGATTTTAAGGGGATGCAAGTCCCTGTCAAAATTACTGTAGGCCCTAACAAGACATTTACAGTAGAAGTTGGGAAACCGCCAGTATCTGCGTTGCTAAGAAAAGAAGCGAAGGTTGAAAAAGGCACGGGATTTGCAGGCCAGGAATGGGTTGGAAATATTTCTATGGATCAGGTGAAATCTGTTTCTCGAGCCAAATTTGGCGGAGACGAGCAAGGCTATGTTAATCAGGTTCTTGGAACATGCAGAAGCATGGGGATTTCTATTGGCGAGGAAGGGAAAGCTCTTCTAGCGAGGAAAAGGGTAGTGAAGAAAGTTGAACCAGCTCCAACCACAGCAGCAGCGCCAGCGGCAACTGGGACGGCAGCTACACCAGCAACTCCTGGCACACCAGCGCCTGTAGCAGGTAAAGGTCCTCCTGCAGCAAAGAAAGAGAAGGAAAAGAAGAGGAAAGTCAAGAAAGGCAAGTGACGTCTCTTACTCCAGTATTTTATTTTTAGGCCTTCTGCCAGAACCAGCTTCAAATAAATACTGGCTCGCTATAAAATAATGAATATGTCGAAGATAATCCTGACAACCACAATAAAAATAGCCATAGTCATTCTTGTTGCTACCTCAGGTATTTTTTCTGGGCTTACTGCAGTATTCTTTTTAGAAAGCCAGCAAAAGGGTTCTGTAATAAAATCCCAATTAGATGACCTGCAGACTAAAATAAAAACTATCGAAGACCAGACAAAAAAGGTCACATTATTAGAAGTCAACATTGTTAACCAGTCCAGGACCATAGAAAACCAGACAGGCACAATATCAGCATTAAATTTTACTGTTTCTGATCAACAAGACACAATAGGCAGGCAGATGATCGAGTTGCGAAGGAGATCAGATAGTATAACCTTACTAGAGAACAATATAAGTTCTCTCAAAGGGGATATAAAAACAAAAGAACAGGAGATAGTTTCTTTAACGCCAACAACTACCAGCTTTTTTGTTGCAGCTGTTAAAGTGGATGGCGGCGGCGCCATAATCCCGTTGGAGATAAAGGTATTGCCAAAAGGGACAGGGATTCTCTCAGTTAATATAAAAAATGTTGAATTGCAGGCAGGCGCGCAGGATTCTATACGTGTAGCAGCTTCTATTGCCAGCCAGCTGAGTAAGGTAAGCTTAAACACAGTGGATGTTGATGTGAGTTTTGTTAACCAAGGGTCTGGCAAAGTCTCTGTTGACGGGCCTTCTGCAGGTGGCGCAATAACAGCTACTATTTACGCTGCGTTGGCCAAAAAATCCATTAGTTCGAATATTCTCATGACAGGTACGATAGAAACTGACGGTTCTATAGGGTCTGTTGGCGGTGTTGATAAAAAAGCAACTGCAGCCAGAGACCAAGGGGCAAGAAAATTCCTTGTTCCAAAAGGCCAGAAGGTTGATATAAGCAATCTGGAGGTTGTTGAGGTCCCTAATATAAATGAAGTGATAAGCATTTTGGTGAGATAGAATTAATTCTAAAATAGTTATAAACTGGATCAACCTACTATTCGGGCACGATCTGATTAAAATGAGCAGTAAATACTGCAAAGAAGCCTAAAGCAGGTTTGCAAGTTTCTTTATGTCCTTGTTCGCTACATGCGTGTAGATTTGCGTTGTTTTCAAATCTTTGTGCCCTAACAATTGCTGAATATATCGGATATCTGCGCCGGATTCTAACAAATGGGTAGCGAAACTGTGCCTTAATGTATGAGGTGTTGCCTTTTTCTTAATTCCGGCTTTCTTAGAGGAGAATTTTATAATTTGTTGAATTGTTCGTTTGTTATATTTCCCTTCTCTTTGGGAAACGAAAATTGGGCCTTCTTCCTTTGTTCCATACATTCTTAACGCATCAACCAGTTTTTTGTGAAGGAAAACTACTCTTTCTTTATCTCCCTTTGCAGTTTTTAGATGGATGACTTCCCTGTCAAAATCAATGTCCTGCCGGTTGATGTTTCTTGCTTCATCTAATCGAAGGCCTGCATAATAAAGAAACATTATAACAAGTTTGTGCTTCAAATTGTTTGTAGAGTCTATCATCTTGTTCACTTCCTCTTTGCTTAGCACAAGAGGCAGTTTTAAGGATTTTCTGGCAAGTGGCAGTTTCTCCTCAAATTTAGTGTTCAATACATTTTCGTGAAAGAACTTCAAAGCAAAGTATGCAGACCTCATTGTCGATTTGCTTTTAGTTGTGTAGGATAACAGAAACTCTCTTGGAGTCTTGCCTGAAGCGAGAAAATCTTTCACGACAGAGATGTAGGATTTGCCTGTTTGGAAGGAATATCTTCTGAGTTTTATTTCCTCGATCAGTTTACCGATTAAGCGGTATCTTTCTTCTGGCGAATAACTTTTACCCTCATCTGCCATACAATTTATTATATGGATAGAAATATATAAAATTCGCTTTTTATCCCAATTCTGCCATTTTCACGAATATTTATCTCGCTTAATAGTTGTTAAGTGAAATTTTCTCGGGCTCGCTATCGCAGATACATTTTTATATAATCAC
>CAYYYJ010000006.1:0-42199 GCA_964476045.1 uncultured archaeon
ATGGGGTCTGAGGGAATCGAACCCCCATCCGTAGGTTTCTTCATGTCAACGATTCTTTGAGAATCTCAAAAAACCTCATCGCTCCATTTTCTTTGGATACTGTACCCTTTCTTTTTCTAAAAGAAAGGGTAGAATTGGAGCCTACTATCCTGCCACTAGACTAAGACCCCTATACTACTAGAAGTTTGTTATATTACCTATAATAACTTCAGAGCCCCAGCCGAGAATCGAACTCGGGACCTTTGCCTGATCAGTTTTGCTTAAGCTTTTTTCTAAAAAGCTTATTACCAAGGCTTAGCGGATGATATGACTTCTCACCTAACGCTCTACCGGCTGAGCCACTGGAGCTTATCTTCAGATATTGCTGTCTAAGTTTTTATAGATGATGATAGACGATTCCAACGCAGATAACCCAACCTCTAAAGAAAAATCTTAGAAGTGTTATATAAGCATCGAAAATATTCTTTTCGAATGTGGTTTAAGCTTTTTATTAGATTTTTGCTCTGTTGGCAAGAGATCAAGGATTTAAGGCGGGAGAATAACTAATTTCATGGCAAAGCCAATAGAACCGACACCTGAATTGACAGGGGAAGATGCAAGAAGATTTTTGGAAGAAATGGTTAGAAGACAGACTTCATCCCCAACAAAAAGGGAGATTGAGTTGGCCAAGAAGAGAGACAAGGTTTTCAAGCAAGTTGTCCGGGGTTCTGGGGTCTCTTTCTAAGATTTTTCTATTAGGTCAAAATAAATAGGTAAGTTTTCCTTATCGTCCCTCAGAATGTTGAAGCCAAGCTTTTTGTAAAAATCGGCAGCCGTTTTCTTTGAGTCCAGAACAATGAACCTACAACCCACATCTTTGCCAATTTCTGTGCCTAAAGCCATACAGAATTCTGTGATTATAGTGCCTATACCTCTATTTACAAACCTCCCATCAACACACAACCTTCCTATTTTCAATGCTGACAACTCTTGTATAGAATACCTTTGTCAATAAAAATTTTTCCAGATCTGTCTCCCTGATCCTCAAAGAATCAGACAATAAAGTAGTGTAGGCAACAATATCCTCTGTTTTTGTGTAGAACCAAATATAAGTTGTTGAAATCAAAAGCTCTTGGTTTTTCATCGCGCCTTCAACAAGAAAATCTTTCAATTCCTTATTCGAAGTCTGAAAAGAAATCAACAATTCTTTATGTCCCGGCTCTAGTTTTTCTATCCTAAGTTCATCTGCGTTTATTTTTTCCATAACTAAGACCCAGTAAACGACTGCAGCGCGTTCCCTATAAGCCCCACAAACATCGTACTCGAAATCAGCGCAACTAGGATATACATAACAAGCCCTATTATCAGCATCTTTCCTGCGAGCATCCATTGTGTTGTTTTATTTTCACCGTGGGAGATTTTTGTCAAGAATATTGCGAGAATTACTATTACCTCTATGAGATATACTCCCACAATCAATTGGAAAACAGCAGGCGGCATTGCCTTGTCTACATCACCGAACAGGTTTGTGCTCACACCGCCGAGAGGGCCTCCTGCAAGTCCTGAAGATGCAAGTTTTTGGCCTAACGTTGTAAGAACCTGGATTATTATCTGGGACATCGAAACTATCAATCCTGTAATTATAGGCGTGAGCATGTAAGCCTGGAATTTCATAGAGCTTGTTGTTTCAGAAAGGATCTCTTTAATGTATTCCTGCGTCTCTCTCACATTTTTCATGTATTTAGAGATCGTCATCATCGACTGTGATGTATAGCCTACGCCTTTTTTGGATGTGTCAATAACTGCGTAAACAATATTTCTAATAAGCTTGCTTGGGTACTGGCGGATTGCTCCATATGTCTTGTGGAAAAACGCATCTTCCAATGTCATCCCGCCTTCTTTCATGTTTCGAACAGCTGTCCTGTAAAGCCCGCAGATCTCTTTATCTTTGATGTCAGGGATTGCTTTTTCCAGAGCGATTTCCACAGGTATGCCAGAGCCAATCCTATTTCCTAAACTAAATAAAGCTAGTTCAAGTTGCCCTTCTGTCGCTTCTATCTCAGCTTGTTTTTTAACTGACTGGAAATTGGTTAGGATAAAATAGATTGCAAGAGAGGTCCCTATAGCCGCGATCACGAGCAGAGACATGAACAAAGCTTCTATAGGGAAAGAAACCTTTCCGCCTGATATAGATCCCTCCGGAGGAAGCAAAAATTCAGGGGACTGCGCGAAATAAAAAATCGCAGGCAGCATTATAAGGAGCCCTATGATTAGTGCCAATGGCAAAGCAGGGAAAGCGATTCCTCGGCCGTTCTTTCCGCCGATCAAAAAAGTCCCTTTCGGCGGAATTCCAGGGGCATTCGATATATCTATTTCAGAAATTGTGACAGGCCTCTTCTTCAGCGTGCTGTTGATAAACCACATTATGAATAATGGAAGTGCGACATTGTAACCAATAATAAAATAATGCGGTTTCAAAACATCTCCCATAAAGACAGCTGCCATGGGGGCCATGATTGTTCCGAGGACAGGGAGGATTATCCCCATCATGTGGATAACCATCACAGGAAGCCTGAGGTCTTGTGTATAAGTCTTCATTCTAGTTTTTGTTCCATCCAAAATAACTTCCAAAGCTTGGTCAAGGGTTGCATCTGCGCGGTCTGAGGTTTGATACTGGCAATCTCTTATAAGCCTCATTGATTCTGAAAATTCTTCGTTCTCCGGTTTCCATTTTACAATATAGTCTGAGAGCGCCTCTTCAGCTGAGTTGTATTTTCTCATCAAAATATCCCAGACAAGCCTCCTCATATCCCATGCAAGCTCGCCGGAGATATTTGCTGCAGCGAATTTGAGAGACCGCTCAAGATTCCGTGACATCCTCATCGAAACGACCATGTAAAGGATTGCAAGCACAACTTGCGATGACGCTCTTATCCTCATGACTTTGACCTGATTCTCAGGATATTTTATCAGATAATATCCGAATCCAACACCAGCTAATATGACAACCAGAGGCGTTGTAAACGACCCTGTCAGGACCATCGCAGCCAGGCCTAGGACCAAAAACAAAATAAGTGTGACAAAAAAAGATGAGTACACCCCTGTAGGGGTTATCTTAAGCCCTGTAAAATTGATTGCTGCCTGTAGTTTTTTCCCAGAGTCTCGAGACGGTTTTACTTTAACAACGCTGGAAGAAAAATTAGCATATCTTTCGTAAAAACCAAGCTTCTTCAATTCCTTCTCCCGGAAGATTTTGTATTCCCTCGAAGTAACTTTCTTCTCGATTAAGATGTACCTTCTCTCCTCTTCTGACATCTCTCTTTTCTTCTTGCGGAATAGCGACATAATTAGTTCTTTGGTTTATTTTTCGTGAAGGACTCTTATTAAGGAAAGAAAAGTGCAGTAAAAAGAAACTTGGTTTACCGATTAGATAATTTATATAGATAAAAGGAACAAGTGTAGAATCAACAGCTTATAGAAGTCCCAGAATCCTCAGAGCATACGATCTTGTTGGTGTCGAGTTTGTAAAACCTGATTTTCGGATTATCGACCCGTGCTTTACAGCAGAGGTTGTTTGCGGCACTGGTTACAACTTCATTGAATTGTTTCTTTAATGCGTCGTGTTCTGTTGTCAGGGAAGAAAGCGTCCTGTTCAGGTCTGAATTGGATGTCAATAAAGCTGACATTTTTAGATTCAATGTTGTTTTGTCTGTTTGGCATGCTTGTTCAGCAGCGGAATTGTTTGTTACCAGTTTCAAATAATCTGCTTTACAGTTTGTAAAGTCCTTGTTGCAGTTCTGGAATTGGTTAGAAGCTTCTGCTGTTGCTGTATAACAGGATGTCAGGTTTGAACTGAATAAGCCCAAGTCTAATTTTAGTTTGTCTAATTGGTTCTGGACATCATTTATGCTGGATGAGGAGGAAGCTGCTAGTTTGCCGCTTGAAGGGACTGTTGCAAGATCAGATGCCTCCTTCTTGCTTAGTAGGTAGCCTGATGAACCCTCGGATTTATCAGACTTGTTCGAAGCTATGGATGCAACTGCAACGACAAATATAAGGAGAACTACAACATAAAGTGCTATCCTGCCTTTGCCCAAACCATTTCCGCCAAAGCTGTATGTCATAAGTAACTATTAACTAAGAAGTATTTATTTATTGGTGTTAACTTATTTAAATTCGCATTGATTTTTCATATCCCATTGACTATCCCTTTACCTCTTTCTTATACCAATTTAGCCATTTCGAATAAACCAGTTCGTGGTCCAACTCGCCAGCCTCTTCCTTGACTTCTTGCATTATCATATGGAACTGGGAATTTGCTTTTATAATCCAGTCTGCTTCCAAGTGGTCTGGATTTCTCGGATCTTTGTCTATTTTGGATGAAGTCTCAACCATGGTCTTAATCATCTTGGCCCTCATATTGATGTTTGCCCAGACATTTTTCCATTCCCCTTTGAAGTCTTTCACGCTATTCATTATTCTGTTGAGAACTTCTGATTCCCCGTTAATCAAAGTGTCTGTTGGTTTCAGTGCGTCCTCTTTCACAGAGTAAGTCATCAAATCCACAAAGCCGCCTTCTTTCATAGGATCATCTGTCCATTTCTTCCTAACCTCTGTGATTGCCACAACTTTCCTCTCAGACGCCATGCCGCTTGCAAGCCTTTGTTTTCTACAGATCACAACAATATCAGTGGCTTTGAAACTTGTTGGCGGCACCCCAAGATCGTGGACAACTCTGTCATACACTCCATATGGGCTCTCTCCATGGATTGTTCCTGCTACAACATTGGATAGCGCACCAATTCTCATAGCCTCCCACAAGACTTTTGCTTCGAGAGACCGGATCTCACCTACAACTAAAGCAGATTCACCTAATCTGAGGGCAGTCCTAAGAGCAATATCTGCGGGTATCTCTGTTTCAACTGTTGTGATCACAGATCTCGATTTCATTGATTCGATGTTATACCCGAGGTCGCGCATTTGTTTAGTCGGGAGTTCAAGAGTGTTATGGGCCATTATGTTGTTGCAAATGAAGTTTTCATATCCAGGGACTGAAAAGTCATATACATATTCCTCTTTTCTATAAGGGGTTACAGATTTAATCCTGTCCCAAAAAATATCTGAATAAGCAAGGTTGCGCAGTTTTTGTTTCAGGGCAGCCTCTGTTTCCGGAATCTCTTCTATCATTGTTTTCAATTTTTCCCTTCCTATGTTATTAGCCCTTTTCAAATAGTCGGATTTGTTAAAACCTTTGACAGCTTTGGATAATCTGAATTTGATCTCAGGCGATAATGGAATTACGTCTGTTGAGTCATGGGTGGATTTTTTAGAACATAGGATGGCAAGCCTCTCGTTTTTATACTCTTGGAGGAACCCGATGTTTTCTTTGTATAATTTTAAGGATTTGAGGGCGCTTATGTTACCGGGCCTTGTTTTGTCGCTTTCCCTAAAGCTGTTTATCCTGAATATGACCCCGAAACCAAGCAGCAGGGTTTGTATATCTTTCAACAGTTGTTCAGAACAGAGGGATATTTTAACCTCCCTGTCCGAAGCGCAGCCATCACCGCTGAATAGCCCTTTTAATACATGGGCTATCTGGGTTTTGGAGAGCCTGAATACCCAAGGAGGGATCTGTTTTGTGTAGGCGTTGCCTTTTAGCCCGAGCACATCAGATAAAATTTGTTTAAGGACAGACGAATTTAACACCAGGGAGAATTTGTCACTGTGGGTTTTGGTTTCAAGCCCAAACCTGGCTGCAATTGTTTTTACCAGGGCTTTTTCTTCCTGCGCGCCGACAGAAATTATTGTCGAGCATTTATCATAACATCCGTCTGCAAGCCACAAGCCTATGAACTTAAGAAGGTCTGCATCCAGCTTGATTGCGGCAGGCATTGGATTTGACCAGGTGCCGCCTTTGAGATTCATAGAGTCCGTGTTAAGGCCTTCAATGCTGAGTTTTCTGAAAACCTTGACTGGAATTATGCCTTTTCTTAGCCAATTGTATATGGCCCCTTTACTGTAGCCGGATTTTTTGCCCTCTTCCTTTATTTTTGCTTTGTATTTGATGAGGCGGTCCCCAAAACCAGTAATAAACAGGTTTTCCAATTTGTCAAGGTGGTTTAACAGGTTAATTGATTCAGTTGGGTTTTCATTAAAAGGCAAAATTCTTGGGGTTGTTATGAAGTCGCCAAGCTTGAGGTTTTTCGCCTTCACTGAAGACAGGTTTCCTTCGGCATCCAAGCCAAACAGCGAATGGTCTTCTGTCACCTTTATTTTTCTCCCAGTGGCTGTCTCGACTTCAAACATCTGTTTGTTGACTTTATGGCGGATAAACCTGCTGACTGGGGCGAGGGCGACCTTACCTTCCTTGTCCATTGCAAACACCTTCACATTTTTGGGATTGGAATCCAGGATGTCCCTTCCAAACTCGTTTGTCCTTCCATACTTTTCTATCATAGTGTCTATAAGGCCGCCTACAGTGTTTGTTTTAAACTCCCCATCATTCTGGTAGACTATATCTGTATCCCCTGCAACGCTGTCCTCCAATGTTATAACCCTTACTTTTGGCAAAATCTCTAGCATCAGAGCGCTCAATAAAGAAGTTTTTCCAGAAGACCGGCCTCCTGCTATAAGGGTCGAAGCTGCATTATCAAAAAGGAAGGAGAGCAAACCAGCTGCCAACGGGTCGAGCATCCTTATTTTTTTAGTTGATTTGTCTTCTTGCACGAAAAGTGGAAGTGTCCAAGTCTTGTCTCTGTGCCTTCTAATTGCAAAGCTCAGGCCTTCAGGGGATAGTGTACGCGTAATCACTGCAAACCTTGCGCGCGCATCTGGCAGAGTCATCTCTGTGTCCAGTACAGGGTTAGATTCGTCCAAGGGTCGGCCAGAATAGGACCGCAGTCTTGTTGCCCATCCTTCTGCATCCTCTCGCGTCGGGATGAGGTTTGTCCTGCACTCCTGAGCTGAGTCGTGGAGAAGGAGTATTGGAAGCCTGTCCACAGGGCCGTTTATGTATATGTCCTGGATTCTGGGATCTTTCAGAAGGACTTCTAAAATACCTAAACCAGCTGTGTATCTTGTTAGTATTGTTGCAAGCTTTTGCAGCTCATTTGTAGTCAGGCTGACTTTCTGGGAATCTGCTATGCTTCTGATAAGGTCTTCGCTGATGTTGTAAGTGAATTTCCTTTCCTCTGTCCTTACGAACTCGACTGCCTTTGGCCTTTCTGTCAGCATCCTTCTTCTGGCAGAGTCAAGAATCAGATAATGTTTTTCTGGAAGCTTGAATTCTGGCGGTGTAACATGATAAAGATACTGGGCTTCTCCTGGGATTTTGAAGATTTCGACTTCAGCTGCGCCTTCAGGGTTGTCCTCAGTCTTCCCTATTGTGTACCTTTCTATGCTTATTCCGTTTTCAGGCGGAGCGATCATGAAACGCGTGTACATGAAATTGGGCCTTGTAGACGGGAGGAAGATCTGCCTGTATAGGGATCGATCTCCTATGTGATAGCCTGCGAGATCAGAGAGCTCTTTTACTTTTTTTATGAGCTCTGTTTTTTCAAATTTCTCTTTTATCACGTCAAGAGTCCTCTCGATATAGAAAGTTTTATAACAAGCCTGCAGTCTCTGAGGCACTGTTTTAGCGCTTACAGAAGCTCTCCTAACCTCCCTTATTGTTTCGACGTAAGCGCCTATAGGATCTCTGTTTATCAGATCAACTATCGATCTTAATTTAGAAATCCACTCAGGATAAAAACTCTCGCAGAGTTTTATGGTCTCTTTTTCTTTTATTGTTTTAGGTTTTCCTATCTCGAAGATGAGCCTGCTTTTTACTATTTCTCCAATAAGGCTTGCTACTTCCACGAGTAACCGCGTCTGCTCAGGCCCGTATTCGTATTCCCTGTCCTTTGCAAGGACAATAGAACTAACTTCTTTTACTTCAAGGACCGATTTGATAACGTAAGACATGCACTCTTCGTAGTCTTCGATAGAAGGCCCGTATGGTTTCCCCCATAATGTGAGCCTTAAAGTTCCTCTGTCCGCATTATATTCGTAATCTTGAGCCATATTGAGAAATCGTTCCTATACTTAGTATGAATTGGCTTAGGACTCCTATAAACGTTGTAGAGAAATAGCATTTCTTCTATGACCTTCCTTTTGGAATTCTCTTATATAGTTCTGACCTAAAGGCAATCCAATTTTTACCTTATTAAGCAAAAACAATCAATATATAAGAAAAGGAGCAAGTATGCCTAGTGCTATTCCTGAAGCTAAGATAAGCGAACTTTATCAGATGGACGCTGAGAATAAAAGAAGGCTAAGAGATATTGAGCAGAGGCTTGCTGCGATCGATAATTCTGTGAAAAGGCAGGACAGCAGTCTTTTAGAGTTGAAGGGAAAAGTTCTAGAGCTCTCAGGAAATTTGAAATCAGACAGGACAAATTCTGAAGCCAGCACAAAAGAAATCCAGAATATAATAAATGAGATCGTGCGCTCAATCAAACGGCTCGCAGAAAAATCCGAGGTTGCTGCTCTAAGAGAACTTATTGATATTTACAATCCTGTGAAATCGAAATTTGTTACAAGAGACGAAGTTGAGAACATGTTGGATGAGAGGAAATCAAAGAGATAGAGTCAGGAGGCCTATGAAATTGAATGTTGGAGATTTATTAAAAAAGAAGAAAAGGGATTTTGATTTGCCTCCTTTGGTTCCGAGAAGACCTGGTCTGCCTTTTCCCGGACAGAGGACCCAATCTGCGCCAACTTTTTCTAAGACGCCTACTCATCTGGTTTTAGCTGATAAAATAAACAAGCTATCGCAGCAAGGGATGGCAGAACCAGAAATTGTTAAGCAGTTGAAGGCAGAAGGCTACTCCTCAATCGAGATAGACAGGTCTCTTAGAAATTCTTTGAAAGCAGGGGTTGGGGAACCTCAACTGCCTATACGCGAAAAAACAGTTAGTGAGTTGAGGAGACCGGATACAAAAACTGATGACGATTTTCTTGAGAGAACAGGGATGAAGATGCCAGAGCCTCCTTTGCCACAAAGGCCTAGACAGTTCCCCCCGCCAAATAGGCCTCCTATGCCTCCGCCTCCTTTGCAGAGACAGACACAGCCACTCCAGGAAAGAAAACCTTTCCCGACTATCGGATTTGGGAGGCCTTCTGGAAACAAGGAGATACAAGAGCTTATCGAAGTCACTGTTGAAGAGAAGTGGAAAGAAGCTGAAAACAAGATAAAGATGTTCGAGTCTAAAATGGGAGAACTTGATTCCAGGTTTAAGAGGATAGAAGAAGAGCTTGACCAAATGAGAAAAGAGGAATACAAGAAAGAAGCTGAGTTGTCTACAAAGGTCGATTCGTATCAAGATTCTATCACAGATATATCGACAAAGATGGAAGGAATGGAGTCTGCACTTAAAGGGGTTTTAGAATCTGTTTTAGAGTCGAACAGGAATTTGTCTGAATCAGTGAGAGTATTGAAGAAGAAAGAGGAATAATGAACGTCGATTCAAATAACCCCGAGTTCGTATAATATTTCCTCAGCTGTTTTTAGATTCAGGATCTCCTTTATACTTTTCTTGTCAAAGCCTGGGTCTCGAGATGTGAAATAATCAGGCTTGGAGTATATAGCCGCAGCCAAGATTTTTTGGTCGTTGACTTTGTTTTGTATCAGCTTCTCTGCGTGAATAATGAGACGGTTATATAAAGGCTCTTTTACAACTTCAAAACTTCTGTCCTATTTTCCATGCCTTATTCTGCCCCATTCATTTAACATAGATTCCTCTGTTATGCCTTGTTTTTTAACTTCTAACCTAAGAGGCTCCCTGTTTTTTCTGCAAACATCTTTCTTAGACAGTCTCTGATAGCCTCGCTTGTCGTGGCGTAGATGCCTGATAAAGATCAAAACATACTGACAAAAAAATGAAATTGCTTTACTACCACAAAACTATAATTAGACGAATAGCTTATTTTCCTGATGAGTCATCTCGCCCTAAAGCCCAGAGGACTCCAACAAAAATTACAATGAACAATACTATTGTCCAAGCTTGGCTGTCGAGCCTTAATCCGCCTAAACCTAAATTCTGGCCTGAGCCTATGATAAACAAGAAAACTAAAAGCACAACTATACCTATTGCTGCTGTACCTATGCCTGATCTCTTTTTTGTTGGATCTTTCAGTTCACTTGGTTTTATCCCTAACAAGCCGAGCAATATCAATACCATCAAAATCCCAACAGCTACAATCATCCCTTGGCCGAATATCTGTGAGAAAAATATAGCTATGCTATTTCCTACACCACCGCTGTAGTTGAGAACAAAGAACGAGATGACCATTGATATTAAAGCAACAGCAGATTTTGGAAGAATTCTGTCCTCTTTCTTACCGCCTACTGCATATTCCAACCCGCCGTAAGACAGAGCTAGTATCAATAAGAATGGGAACAAAAACTGGAAAAATCCTAGCTGGTTGAGATTTCCTAACAGCGGGACAAAGGAACTGGTCATAAATCAATATAATATTAAGTTGGATACACTTAAATAGTTAAAACCCACGCTTTTAAGGAATCCCTCGTTTACTGCGTTTTCTTGTATGCAGAGTAGAACATTATTATCATGAAAACTATTGCAATTAGGATTATCATGTTGTCATAACCTAAAGGCCCTTTGTCGAGCAGGCTTCTGAAGCTTTCGCCTTGATGGACAAAGATCAGTAAGGCTAAACCCAGGACTATTGTAACCAAAGTCCAGTCTTTTTTATCCTTGAATCCTTTCTGGAGAAATCTGATAAAGAATACCACGATGAAGAAGCCAGCTGCATAAGGCAGATAGAAATTAATCCCTTCAACCAAGCCAGAGTTAGTAATGCTTATTGCTGCCACAGCTGTTGCTAGGATGGCTTTGACGCCTTTGTTCTTGAAGATCTCAGTCATCTCAAGCGCGCCGTAAACTATCGCAAGCATGAAAAAGAATGGGATCCCGAGGGTGTAGAAGTCTATCATAATTAAAATCTAGCGCGCTTTTTTATTTGTTTTTGAATCCTAAGCTCATCCTGCAATGCCGCTTTTTCTCTTATAAGATGGGATAATTCCTCCTCCTGCTTAGCACGAATATCACTGCTTGCGCCTTCAGATTTAAGTTCGGCTATTCTAGCTTTCACTGCTTCGATCTGCGCGTCTGCCCTTTTTACTTCTTCGCTTGTCCTCATCATTTCGAGAGCCATGTCTTTTCCTTGGGACAAAAGCCTAGATTCAGCTCTCACGCCTGTGCTGTCCCTGGGGAAAATCCTGTTGAATAGGAAGAACATGAACCCGATGAGTATGAAAAAGATATACCAGAGTGTTCCGAGTATTGGTGCGAACATCGAGTAAAGAGAGTACGTGGAGCCAGGAGGATAAACTAAAATGAAAATGTAAAAAGCAACAGATAGCAGTGTGCTTAACTTCTTCCCTTCAGTTCTTAATGCGCTTGTTGTTAGAACCTCTATAAACAATATCAGGATCACTGAAGGAAAAAAGATCCCGAAGAGCAGTTGTTCCAGGGGATTCTGGGATACGCTGTGCGCGTAGTCCTGCACTTTGAAGAATTCTAAAACCAGTTCGAGGATTTCTACCATAGTAGCCTTTTCCGGAAGCTTCCGCTTTCTCAAAAGGCTACTGTACCCAAAAGTGCAGACACCTCTTTTTAAAAGAAGAACTCCTGATAATAGAATTAATTAGGCAAGCTTATATTTATCCAAAAATTACTCCGCGTCAACATCTATAGGGAACCCGCAACTGTTGCAATAAACAAATCCGTCTGATTGGCTCAGTCGGTCTCCGCACATTGGGCATGGCTGTGCGCCAAGGTTTTGCTTTAAATTCAGCATGAGAATAAAATAGCGGAAAGGTTTAAAAGGCTTTTGATTCTTGTTTGTATTAGAATAATATATCAGGATGGGATAATCTTTTTCCATGAGAGTCCAGCGAAGCCAGTCGTACGGTCCACCAAATGTCTTTTACTGTTCCATCTATATCACTATCCGTTATTAGATAATTTTCAAAAGCAGTTGCTCGATATCCTCTATAGAAAAGTTTTTGTAGAGCACATGCTACCCCGAATCATCTTCGCCTCTGCTTCCACGACCTCCGAGTATTCGATATATTGGCATATTCATGTGAATTAAATATCTGATCATGCGTCTAGTTCAGGGAATAGAGCTCTAGTTCCGATTTTCTCAGCCTTCTTGAGAGGGCTCTGGGAGCGCTATTTCTTATTGGTTCTGCCTTTGTAAGATCGAATACAAAAGGTTTTCTCTTAGGGTTTTTCCTCAAAGCTCTATAAGCTCTGGTTACTGATTTGTACTGTTGCTCAAAAAGATATTGAGTTATAGGATTTTTGTTCCTGTCTTTATCCTTTTCACTACCAAAATATTTTCCTAATCTGTAAGCAGGATCGAAACTTTTGTATAAGAGATTTATCACTTCCCAACTGAACCATATAGATCTTGCCTTAGGTCTTCCGTATTTCCTCACTTTGAGACCGTCAACATCGATTTCAGTTTGCCCGTTATCAAATTCCAACTCTTTCCCAAATTGTTGTATTGTCCACATCTCATCCCTTACAAACCAACTATATAACATTGTAGGATCTGGTGTCACAATAGGGAAATCTTCTAGTGTTAAATGCGGTGCTCCAGGGTCACTGAAACCGTCTCTATAAAGAGGCATTATGGCGCCCTTTTCCTGATAAGGAGATTTTCTTTCTGATTTTAAGTTTCGTGCCCTATTAACTAATATTTCTTGAGAAGGTGCCTGTTCCCCTTCTTTCACGGCGTGAATTGCGAATTCGTATCCGTTCAATTCGGCTGTGTATAGAACTTCTATTCCGCTGGATCCTTTGCCGTAATCGTGGTGAACGCCTACTAGAGGAAAAGCTTTTGCTATTTTTCCTTCTATTCTCTCCCATTCTTCACCTATTCTTGCATTTCTCTGATTTCTTAATTTGTGTTCTACATATTCTTTTATCAGTCCGAGAAATCGTCCGTCAGGTTCCCACTCATTCAATCTGGCAGCTGCATAACCATATGCAGTGCCTATAGCAATATCCATTCCAATATCATAAACAGCTGAGGTTACGCTAATCCTGCCTTTTTTTGGATCGCCTTCTCTATAGGCAACCAGTGGATGGTTGCATCTCTTCTTGTAGAATCCCATAATCGATTAATTCATCTCTTCTTTTGTCTTGTACTTAAGGAATTTAAGTGTAAGAGCAGCTGTGGCAAGCTTTACTGGCCTTTCTTCAATTTCATCAAAAGTATCGATTGAGAGTATTCCGGCTGTCCTGGCCAGCTTGTCGCCTAGCCACCTCTCAACTGCGAGTGTGTCAATTTCCCCTCCCCATTTCTTGACTGACCAATATTCTGTTATCATAATTCTATTCCATCTAATGCAGCAAGAGTTCTCCTTTCCGGGACTTTCTGTCTTATTCTGCTGAACAGTTCATCATTTCCAGTTGTCTCGTCAAGCATTTGGTAATAAGCTTGTATGCCTTCTCTGGCTCTTCCTTTCATCTCACCTTCGAATTCAGCATAAGCTTTTCTAAGGCCTTGCAAGACAGCAACATGCAAGTTCACATGCTCTTGCTCGTGCTCAGCGTCATCTGGCCTCCCGCTTTTTTCTTCTAGTTTTTCGTGTATCTGCGCAACATATTTCTTGCCTCTCACAGAAGCTATTTTTCTGTCAATATATTTCCCTGTTCTTGGATCATAAAGAGCGTCTATATACCTTCCTTTTAGCTTGCCTTTTGAAATTTTGTGAAGATTTTCTTGATCAGTTACAGTAAATTCGCTGTCTGCCTGATCTGAAAGAACATATTTCACAAGCCTTAGTAAGCTGTCATCTGAAACTGGCTGGCCTGTTATTTTTCTTTTGGCTGAGTCGTAGACGAATTCGGTAGGGTTTTCTAAAGCGCGTCTTGCAGATCCTATCGTATCTGTAACAGTTTGCACATCGCCATACAAGCTTCTTCCAGTTGCTGTGTTCCATGCCCAGTTACCTGCGTCTAAAGCTAAAGTGCTAGGATCCTTTGTATATCCTTCTACACGAGCCCTATCTGCATCCCAGCTTCTACCGCCTGTGGCTTTACTGTAAACTGCTCTGCCTAGTAATCCACCAGCTAATTTTGCAAGTTCTGTTGTCTTAGAATTCATAATATCACTGATAAGTAGTTATTTCAAGGATATATAAAGGTTACTGGTGGCTTATGTATGCTGATTTTAAGGGGCAAAACAGGGAAATATAACAGTGTTATGAGAATTATTAGCAGAAATAGTAATACTCTCTTAAAAAGAACAAACATGTGTTTACTCGACTGGAACACCTCTTTCCATTCTTTGATGCACTGATTCTGGTGGAGAGCCGTCTGATAAAGGATCTGGTTTTATGTAACCTCTATCTCCTTGTGACCCTCTTTCCATTCTGCTCAGATCCGCAAAGCTCACAGTATATTCTCTGGCTTTAGGAGGAATTGTTTCGTCTAATTCCCTTTCCATGAAAGCTCCTCTATATTGTTGATCAACAGTTATAGTTCCATCTGCGTGATTGATAAAGAGCATAAAGTCTCCTGAAAATCCGTTGCCTTCTGAAATTACTCTTCTTCCGTTGTTAGTGTCGAAAGTTATATATCCGATAAAATTCCTTTGAACAACATCATCCATACTATCCGCTCCTTTTACAAAAGTTGTTGTACACGAACTCTTATAAACATTTCCAGAAAAGTTCGACAATTTACAAACTCGATAAATATTCTTCCTCTAGAAAATGAAGATGCCCAGGAAAGATTAAAACAGCCGGGAATTTAGTCAAACTCTCATCAACCAAAAGGTTTTCTATGGAATCGTATTTTATGATCTGATTATCTGAACCCATTTGTGAGCATGCAACCACTTTAGTTTTCTTTCTTGCAATTCCTGCTTTTTTATTTTTTTCTATTTCCAACAAAACCTCCATAGCTTCGTGGACAGGCATCCCTATATCCAACAAAACCAGTGTGTGCAAGCCCATTTTCCTGTTCTTCAGGATGACGTCATAAAAAGAGTCTGGAAAATACTTTCCTGTCGGCCTAACAAGGGATGTTGTCGCACCAAACTTGTAGAGCTGTAGGCCTGTTTCAGCAACAGCAGAAAATATAGAGGAGCCATGGATTACTTTTGTTTTCACACCAGCTTTTTTTGCGTCAAGTAAAATTGAAATATGCGTTGTTGCAGATAAAGCGTCCCCGCCAACAAGGATCCCAATATCCATTGTTTTTGCCTGGTTGATTATTTTCAGGCAGCGTTCTTCAATATCCGCTCTCTGCAATTCTACAATATCCTTCCCTATAAGCTCAGATAATTTTCTTATAGTTGTATTCATTTTAGTTGTATAGAACTCTGCGTACAATTTCCCGCATTTTTTCGCGGTCTCCAGAGCTTTCAGGCTCATATCAGTTTCATCGAACAGGCCAAGCGAAATCAAGTATAGCATAATCAGAGATCACGTGGATCCATATATTTAAGTCCAGATATCTTTGGGAATATATTATCAGTTGAAATTAATGTATCATTTTCAATTATACAAAATGCAGCGTGCACAGAATCAAAAATATTGAGGTTTTCGTGTTTGCTCAGAAGCTCTTTTGATTTTTCAATCACTTTTTCTGTTAGCGGGAGAAGTTTAATTTTGCTATTCCGGACAGTTTCTAAAACATCTTTAATAAAATCTCTTCCGTATTCCCTCTGGATTACTAGTTCAGCTTCTATAACAGTAAAAGTAGATGTTTTGATGTCAGTTAGTGCTTTCAAATTAATATGAGGTTTCAGCCAATCAGTCTTTTTCACTAGTGCCAGGATTATATCAGTATCCAAGTACATATATTAGGCAGACCTTTTTAATCCCCTCTTTAATCCTTGTGTTATCTCATCGTATGCATAATTTTC
This sequence comes from uncultured archaeon, assembly GCA_964476045.1. GTDB lineage: Archaea > Aenigmatarchaeota > Aenigmatarchaeia > QMZP01 > JACQNV01 > CAYYYJ01. Next base: position 15,934 of record CAYYYJ010000006.1, read on the forward strand.
AGACCTTTCATGGAGCCTTTTCTCTAAAATAACCACTAACCTTGCGCCAAATCTTATTGCTTCTGATTTGGAACTGAATTCCCCAACTTCAACCAAATGATCAAGCTCTTTAGCCAGACCAACTGGAATGGAGACAGCAATGGATTCTCTATCTTTCATAGTAACACCTATACAAACTATTAGTCAATTGTATATAAATAGATTTTATGCAGCCGGAAAATATAATTCATCGGCATCATATAAACCAAAATAAAATTAAAAAGAAAAAAACAAATTAAAGTTCAGATAAGTCAGGAAGGCTGGAAAAACCGATTTTAAACCAATTGGTTAAAAAATCGGTTTCAACCATTTAAGCCGGAACAGCTAGCGGTGTGAGGCCTGCGCCTGGCAAGAAGGGAACTGCTTTTGCGAGAGGTGTGAGCAATGCTGAACCTGCTGGTATTATTGTCAAAGCTGCGCCGAATAGCGCGACCAACAACCCTAAACCAACAAATGCTGTGATTGCATCAACGCCGTACAAGTCTTTGGTTCCCCTATAAACACCTGCGAATCCGAGTGCGCCAAATGCAGAGAACAGAACCAATGCAATCAACTGCATTATTGTAAATATTGCCGATCCTGTGCCTAGGAATGCGTATGGTATGTGGCTCACTAAAACTGCCAACAGAGTGCCTACTGACAATGGCAGTGAAGAGTATGCAAGAACTGTTACACCGTGTTGAAGAGTTCCTTTACCGCCTAAAACCCTCATGACTTCTGTTAGAAGCCAGCCTAGGAATAATCCTCCTAAGAAAACCGATAGGAACACACCTACCAGAAGGTTAACCGGTTGCCCGCCTTTCAGAACTGCCAATGCGCCGAGCCCTGCTGTTGTTGGTGCTGTGTTAATTGCCCACCAAGAGACTGCTACTGCTACAGTGAAAATAACTGCAGCCACAAGCAACATTGTTACTGACTTACCTAAACCTTTTTGTTTCGATTTAAAACCGTCTACCGGATTCAAAAGGTTTACCATATAGAGAATTGGTTCAGCCCTCTTATAAAGATAATTAATGGTTGCCAATTTGTTTTTTTAAAACCAGTAAGAGAAACGAGGTCTTTTCGAATTTTGCATTTAGATCGAGGCGATATCTTTTTCTATAACATTCGTCAAAAGAGATAAATCCCTGTTTATAAACAAAAGATGCAATTATCTATACCATGAAATCGCCTGTATGCGAAATTTGTTTGAAATCTGGCTTGCTCTGCGCAGCGTGCCAAGCGAAAGTCTCGGATGGAGAGATCAAGGGAACTGATGTAGAAATACTCAGTTCGATCTACAGGGAAGTTGAAAGAAATAATGTCTCCGGTTCAGTTGAAATTAGAAAAATAATAGACGCTAAGGATGCCCTAATAATTGTTTGTTCTCATGGAAGTGCGGCAAAAATAGTTGGCCGTGGAGGCTATTTCGCAAAAAAATTGAAAGAAGACCTTAAAAAACCTGTCCGAGTTGTAGAGGAAACAAAAGACACAAAATCTTTTTTGCAGAGCATTGCGTTCCCAGCAGCTATAGTAAATTTGAATGTGATATACACAACAAAAGGCGAGACTTACAGGATAGTTTTACCAAAGAACAGCAGGCTTCCGTTACCGCTGAATTCTTTTAAGTCGCTTGCAAAAGAGTTGCTCGGCAAAGAGGTTCAAATAGACTTCGAGTAGAAGCTTTTTAAGAAAAAGTTCAGCAAAAACGTTCTACCACAATAATTCTTCTCACAATCAGGCCCTTCGAACTTATCTGATTTCCTGGGAAATCGAACCAGACCCTTTTGAAGGTTTCAAGATCAAGTTTTTTAATTCCGCCTATCTCAGGATCCTGGAGAAAAATGTTTTTCTTATTTATATCCACAACAACCGAATAATGCCCGTCATCGCCTGAAAACCAGTCGACAATCACAGGAATTTTTCTGTTTATAACGTATTTTTTAATAGTTTTTATTTCACAATAATCTTTATAGAAAGCTTTCAGCCGAAGCTTTTTAGCCGCCTTTACCAGGCCGCCTGCTTCCACGCCTTTTGCAATAGTGCATCCAGTCAATTTTACTAATTCTTTTTCAGATTTTTTTATTCCGTAATAAGCCAGAACAATCTTCAAGGAGGCGGGGCCACAGCAACTTTCTGTTTGCCTAAATCGTATTGTTTTTAACATGCCTTTCCTTCTAAGCAGATTATTTCTTTATAAAGATATTATTGAATCACTATGTAAATATACCCCTTTCTTCCGCAAGAAGAGGAATACTGAATATAGGTGTCTATGGCAACAATAAAACGTATAGCTGTGGTCGACAACGAAGAACTGAAGGATAAGGAAACAAACATTTGGATACAAGGCCTTTGCCCTGTTAACAGAACAGGCATTGAATGCATCAGTGTAAACCCTACAACAGGTTTCCTTTCAATAGATGAAAATACGTGCATTGGCTGCGGGATCTGCGTGAAAGCTGCGCCAAAAGCGATTTCCATAATTAATTTGCCTACAGAGTTGAAAGAAGATCCAATACATCGATACGGCAAAAACATGTTTGTTTTGTATAGGCTCCCTATCCCAAAAAAAGGCCTCATTGTTGGTTTAGTTGGCCCAAATGGGATCGGTAAATCCACTGTGCTGAATATACTTTCTGGAAACCTTAAGCCGAACAGAGGACGAAATGAGGCGAGTTGGGACGAGACAATACAACAGTTCAAAGGAACAGAACTCCAGGCTTATCTAGAAAACATAAAGAACATCAAAGTCGGCTACAAAGCTCAGAACATCGATCTGCTCCCAAAAATCTTTTCCGGAAAAGTCAAAGAGATGCTGAAAAAAGCAGACCAAAACAATATCTTCGATCCTACTGTTTCTGATTTTAAAATTGAAAGATTATTGGACAAGAATATCAGCGAATTATCTGGAGGCGAACTCCAGCTCATTGCAATAACAGCAACAATCCTAAAAGGCGGCCATCTCTTTTTCTTTGATGAACCTTCCAGCTATCTGGACGTGGAACAGCGCCTCCTCATCGCAAAAAACATCAGAAAGCTTTCAGACGGAGGCTATTCAGCAAACTCAGAAAAACCTTTTGTTATAGTGGTAGAGCACGATCTTGCAGTAGCAGATTATCTGGCTGACCAGGTTCATATTCTTTACGGCGGACCTGGGGTTTTTGGCGTTGTTTCCAAGCCAGAGTCTGTTCGAGTCGGGATAAACACATACCTTGAAGGCTACATAAAAGAAGACAATGTCAGGTTTAGGCAATACCCTATTATCTTCAGCAGGGCTGCCAAATCCCCAGAAAAGATAAAAACAATTGCTGAGTTTGGGGAATTCGAAAAGAGATTCTCGAACTTCACTCTGAAAACTTCTGCAGGCACTCTAGGCGAAGGCGAGATAATAGGAATTCTGGGCCCGAACGGAATCGGAAAAACAACTTTTGTAAATATGCTGGCAGGGCTCCTGAAACCGGATAAAGGGGAGCCTTTAAACCTGAGGTTATCTTATAAGCCGCAGAGACTTTTTTTGGACGAAAAACAAAAAGATATGCTTGTCCGCGACTTTATAGGAAACACAGCTTTAATACAAAATACAATTCATTTGCTGAAAGTGGAAAGGCTTCTGGAAAGGACGATGAGACGCCTCTCAGGGGGCGAGCTTCAGGCTGTCTTTATCTGCGCAGCTTTGGCAAAAGACCATGATATACTATTGCTGGATGAGCCTTCTGCATTTTTGGATGTCGAACAGCGATTAGCGCTGGCAAAAGTTTTGGATGAGTGGACAAAAAATAGAGGCGTGTCTGGCTTCGTGGTAGACCACGATTTGCAGGTTATAGATGCTGTCTCAAACCGCCTCATCGTTTTTGATGGGCATCCCGCAGTTAGCGGGTTTGGCAACCCTGTCGGGGACCTTAAAACCGGGATGAACAGGTTCCTGAAAAAAATGGACATCACTTTCCGCCGGGACAAAACAACTCACAGGCCTCGCGTAAATAAGCCCGGCTCTGTTTTGGACAGGGAGCAAAAAGAAAAGGGGAAATATTATTACGATTAAATTATGCAAATAACGCCACAAGAACTAAAAGACAAGCTTGCGAAAAAAGGGGACCTGCTTTTGCTGGACGTCAGAACGCCAGAAGAGTATGCAAACTGGAAAATCGAGGGCTCTGTAAATATTCCTATCCAAGAACTTACATCGAAAGTAGAGGATCTCCCGAAAAAAGAAATAATAACAATCTGCGCTCACGGTCAAAGATCCCAGTTTGCAGCAAATATGCTCAATTCTTACGGATTTAAGGCAGCCTCTCTGTGGGGAGGGATGGCACTCTGGAACACAGTGTACGATTTTGTTGAGCTGGCAAAAACCTCTGCGTTTTCTCTTTACCAGATAAAACGAGTTGCAAAAGGCTGTCTCGGATATTTTTTGATTTCAGCGAAGAAAGCTGTCATAGTCGATCCCACAACTCACGTTTCTGAATACACTAATTTTGCAAAAAACTTAGGCTGCAAGATTGAAAAGATAGTAGATACGCATCAGCACGCAGATCATCTTTCTGGGAGCAGGCTTTTGCGACAAGAAACTAAAGCAGAACTTTTTCTGAACAGTCTGGACGGATACAATTTCAGCGGATACAAAAAACTAGAAGAGAATAAGAGTTTTAGGGTAGGGGAAGCAGACATCCAGATCATCCAGACACCGGGCCATACTAAAGGAAGCACATCCCTTCTCGTAGACAATAAAATACTTTTAACAGGGGATACCCTTTTCGTAGAAGGCGTTGCAAGGCCTGACATAAAAAACAAATCAGAAGAATATGCAGCAGATCTTCACGAAACCTATCAGAACAAAATCCTGAACCTGAGTCCGAATACACTGATTGCATCTGCGCATTCTAGAAATGCAGCTATTTTTGGCCAGCCTGTTTCAGCGACTCTGGAATCCATTAGAAAATCCAATAGAATTTTCGAGCTCTCGAAAACAGAGTTTGTGAAATACATAGTCTCGAATATCCCACATAAACCGTTCAATTACGAACATATAATAAAAGCCAATAAAGAAGGCCTTGACTATTCAGAGGACGAGATAGCAGAACTGGAGTTTGGCGCGAATAAGTGTGTTTTATCGGCCAACGCCTTCTAGTAAAACAAAAGCATAAAACCAATAACCAAGCAAATTAAGCCTATGAATATTCCTGAAATAGAGAATTCTGAAGGCTGATGGCCTACTGTTTGTTGAGCGCCTCTAGCACTTTTGGGATCTGCGTAAGAAGGGAACAAAAATACCATATACCCGCCAAACAGTATCAGCAGCAAACCAATGAATTGACCAAGTAATCCAAATGCCATAGTTAATATATAGAATTGAGTAGTTTCTTTATAATATATTCAAGAAGAGATATAATATATATTGATTCGAGGTAGTCTTTTCAGAAGGATATTGCGGTTTTGGATACAGTAGCCTTTTGCAGAAGGCGGAAGCCTCTAAAAGGCTACTATGACCGTGTTTGCGAGAACGAAGTTGATGATGTATGATTCCTGCTTCAAGGAAGATCCAGGAGTGCTGGAATTGAAGTTTGTAGGCCCTGGAGTAACCAAGCTTTACCACTTTACACATAATCTAATCAAAACAGTTTTTAGGGCATCTGATGGAGACCTTCAAGAAGAAACATACAATTGGTCAAAGTCAGGAGAAGAAGAAAAATTCAGGGTGAGATGGGTATTGCATAAAGATCTGGACAAATTCAGCTATTTCTGGATAAAGTTTACAGTAAGCGGATCTGGAAGCGACAAGTCTGGAAAAGCAAGTGTAGAAATAAGCCCTTGCGTTATCACAGAATATCCTCAAGATACTGTCTGGCAGCGATCCCTGCTTTATGAGATGCTCAGGACTTTCTGGCACCGGGCTTTCTATCACGGGAAAAGATATAATTATATGATCGAATGTCGTGACCTTTCAGCTTTTTGGGCAAAGAAGGTGAAGGAATTTTTCAAGCAAATGTCAGCAGAAGCTGAAGACAGTAAATAAGCATAAGATTAGAGTATTGTAAGGGAGGGCTGGGAACCGGAAACAATATCCCAGCAGGTTTCCAGTATGGGAGAAAAAGACGACGAGAAGAAAAATAAAGAAGAAGCTAGTAGAAAAAAAGACGAAAAAAAGAAAAAGAAAGCTGAAAAAAGGCTAAAAGAAGAAGAAAAAGAAGAAAAGGCAGAGGAAAAGTGGGAAAAAAACTACAAAGAGAAAACAAAAGTTTTTGTGGTCGTAGACGACTGCTTTGCTCCAAATAAAAGCCAGTATCTTATTTACAAAGGGCCTAATGCCGCGACTATTGCCAGCAAACTCACCGGATCTTTCCAGCCTTTTTATAGGATAGCTTCTGCAGGATGGGGCGAACCGGATTTCAGGTGGGATACTTCAGGCGAACCAATTACATTTTTCATGAAATGGTATGTAGAGAGAGCGTTTAGCAAATTCTCGAAAATGGTGATCTATATAACTGTCCAGGGAGACGAGAACAGCCAGACAAAACAGGGAAAGTTTACTCTTGAGGTGTCGCCGACTATCGAACATACCTTCCCGCAGAATTGGCTCACCAGAGGGCTTTACTGGATGTATGATTATCTTTTTTATGGGAACCAAAGGCAATCATATATCAAGCGATGCAGGGAAATCAACAGCGCATACATGGATTATCTTAAAGGCGAGTTCGGATTAATGCAATCAGTTAATAGGGAAATAGGGATGCACAAGATGTAATATGCCAGACCTGATGATCGACGATTTGTTTAAGAAGCAGCCGTTGGTGGGAAACGTCCTATTTGCAATGCCATTGAACCAAAACACGAGGCTTAACCTGACCTCAAATATAGGAGGCTGTTCAGGTCTCTACTGGTCTCTAATTTTCCAGCTAAGTAAATGGGGATATGTCATGAAAAAAATAGAGGAAAGCATGGACGTATCGCCTGTCTATGCTGAAGCATATAATCTGACAGTTGAGCAAAAACACAAGCTGGAAGCCCAGATAAAACAAGGCCTGGCGTCTGCTGCCCAAGCTGTTGCTGACTACGAATTACTCAAGCATGACCTCAGAAAATATAAAGAAATAATGGATTTCTTAAAGGAAAGTAAAGCTAAAGACAAAAGCGATGATCATATACTAAGATCGATGTTTATTGACAGGGTCGATGCTTTTGTTGGGGACCAGTTCGCAATGATAAACATGGTCAAGAGATGGCCTACTATAATTGCTGATTTTATAAGGCTTCCGAAGTATGTGGCCGAGGCAGATCAAAGCGATGTTGACAAGATACGCGATGGGTTGAAAGTGACAATCGCAGAAGCAAATGTCCTCAAGTCAAAGAACACTCTATTCAAAAAATGGAGGGAGAGTTTTATCCCAGAGGTCAGCAACAGATACGTGAAAATATTGACCATGGTGAAGGCAAGGGAAAAGAGTATGTATGAATACAAAGAGTGGCTTAAGCCTTACGCAGCCAGATACAAGACAATGCAAGAAAGCCTGGAAAAAAAACCAAAGGGTATATTCTCTGACGCTTTCATGGCACCGGGTTTAGGGAATGCGATGGCATCATCCTCAATAAGGTTTATAGCATGGACGCCGTTTTCGTCGCCTGAAATGGGAAAGCCTAACAAACTGCCTGCCAGATTCGAACCAGAGAGAGACAAGTTTCTAGTCAAGCACGCAAAAAAGCTGATTAAGAGGTACAAAAATAATAGAATAACTTATGGCGGCGGGAAAAAAGTAGTGAAATTGGAAGATGAAGAATCTATAAAAGACTGGATAAAAGAGACTTATACAGAGGCGATAAGCGGGGACTCAAAAAGAATTGACAAGACGCCGAACGCCACGCTTTCTAGGGGCACTCCATACTATATTGGTTTTGACATTGAATGCAATAAAAGCCTGATCAAGATCCCCAAGGGCGGAGAAATCGAGGATATAGTAATAGTAATAAGGGAGTATATAATGTCAGAGAACCTCGTTATGCTTCTGTTGCTGGAGCTTGATATCCTAGGCCAGCAGTTCGATTCTTACGTAAATGAAATGATAGGTTCAAAAGACGCAGAGGATATTGTAGAGAGCAATGTCAGGAGAGAATTCAAAGACCTATTCCCGGAACCGGGAGACAGTGAAGGAGAAAAACCGAAAAAAGAAAGATTTACTGAAGTCAAAGAGGCAACAGAGCAAATAAAGGGCGTATACACAAGAATTGGGAAATTGCTTAAACCATATAAATTATACTTTATACGGCCAGGGCCATACGAACCTGTTTTCAGGGAAAGGGTCCCAAAAGGATTCATGATACCAATGGGTGGAAGCTATTTCGGCAAGCTTGTGAAATTCCTGAAGTGGAAGATGGGTTTCCCAGGAATGCCAGAAGAGTATTGAGTAATTATTTTCTTAAATACTTTTCTTAAACTAAGTAATAATTAAATTATAATTATGTCCCTCAGAGTCGGCGTGACAGCAGGATTGTATACTATAGGCAGAGCCACAGAGCTAGCCACGCCTGTAAGGAAAACAGGCTACATCATCACGCGTGGCGCAGATTTCGCGCAGATGGATTTGGATGTAGCCCACGAAGTCACTTATACTGCAGGCAGGGAAACCAGGCATATCCTGAAAAAACAAGGCATTCTAGTATCAGCGCACGGAGACCTAAACGTTCCGATAGGGATCCCAGAAAGAGCTGATTATAGGGATTGTTTAGAGAGGATGAAGCTCTCTGTAAGGTCTGCTGTTTTTTTAGGCGCGAATTATGTGGATTTCCACGGAAGCCTGAACCAATGGCTTGAGCTGCTCTCGCACACTTCGCAGAAACAAGCAATGGCTTGGGTTGACCACGAGGGGCGGCATATAGCTGAAATATTATTTGAGCAGCCTAAGCTCAGAAAATGGTTTATAGAAACATTTTATCCAAGGACAGAACATCTTCAGCGTGGAGAAATTTTCTCCCCGAAAGACAGGGAAAGAGTGGCCGAAATAGCTCACAAACTCGAAGAAAATGATAAAAAGAAATTACGAGAAGAAGCAAAGGACTTAGACGATGAGGAAAAAGACCAATTTGGTCGTGCAGGATTTCTCCGAGAGAAAATAGAGAGCGATCAGGGAACAGAAAAAGATAAAAAGAAGTATGAGTCTATAGTCACGAGAGTGGGTCAGATAAGGTCTAGAATTAAAGCGATAAGTAACGAATTAGAGAGTCTTAAAACAAAGGAGTACGGGGACAAAGCCTATTCGAAATTTCTCGAAGAAAAGCTTTCCAGTCCAGAACATAAAAAAAGGCAGTGGTTTCAGGAAGACATGCAAGGCGTAGGACCGACTCTTCTGCAGGCGCACATCATAATGTTCCATTACTTGTTCTATAAAAAGGATCCCATCTTTCTCGCAATGGCCGATCAGTACAAAGATCTATTACAGAAATATCGATTGAATTATAGCGATGATAAATGGCCAACTGAAGCATACGATAAGGGCGAAGTCGCTCACGAAAAAGATTTTAAAGAGTTTTTTTATGCTGTTGTGACAGCAAAATATCTTGAAGGCCTTTTGAAGGAATTGATCAGATGGGTAAATGATGATTTAGTCAAAAAAATTATACCAGAGTTTGTCAAGAGTGCAGATATAGAAAACCCTCAGGAAGAAAAAGCTGAGCTAGATGAACTGGTCAACTGCGCGAAAAATATTATCTTTGCAATTGAAAACCAGGAAGCAAGGAATATAGAACATGCAGGGATGCATCTGATGTGGAGGCCCAAGCAGATTTACGCAGCTGTGAAAACAATTAGGCAGACTTTGAAGACTCAAAGAGTCTGGATAATAGTAGACCATGAGCATATTGCTACCCAAGGGGTAGATGCCCTTTTAGAAAGCAGGGAGATGAGGAGAACTATCCCTGATTATGGTTCTTATGTAATTGCAATCCATGCGAACCATCCGAACCCTCTGCATTTGCATGACCCTGTAGATCATGGGGATAATTTACTCTACGAGCTATTGTATAATTTAAGGATGACCGGTTTCGGAAGAAAAAGAGAGTGTTATATTGTATTTGAAAGAGGTGGAGGACGCGACCAGCAAGATCCTTTCGAGAGATCTGTCGACGCGTTGAAGGTTATGGCAGAATTATTAGAAAAAGATGTGTCGCCGAAAGATCTGCCTTTGAGCTTTTATGGCCTGGAGAAAATGATGGGAGATGAGCAAAGGCAATGGGCTATAATCCAGTCCCACAAAATGGAGCCAATAAAAGATTTGTTAGAATTGCCAGAAGAGGAATGGTCATTCCTATCCCGCGCAGCCAGAGAGAAGCAGAGGCCAGAAGCGTTCAAGAAAGGAGAGTTCAGGTAGTTTACTTTTATTCTCCTCAATCCAAGTATACTCACGGGAAATACGCCTTTATAAGGAATAAGATAAATACTTAGAATTTGATATGGCTAAAAAAATGGAGCTCGAAGATAATGACATGCAGCTAGGCGGAAACAGGCAAGAAGATTCTGAAAGAGGAATGAAAGCTGTAAAAAAACCAAAAGCGTCGACTGTTTCTAGAGAGGAGCCCGATCTCGATCAACCTGAGTCAAAAGATCCAGAAGCTAAACAAGGCGAAGCCAAAAAAGAAGATAAAGGCATAGGGCGTGAAGAGAGGATAGAAATACTCAAAAAGTTTACAAAAGAAGCCTTGAAGAAATACGGCAGTCTTATACGCTCTATTGTTTTGTTCGGGTCGACTGCGCGAGAGGAGTGGAGAGGCGAATCAGACATCGATGTTTTTGTTATTGTCGATGACACTAGACAGAGGATATCGCCGGCTATGCGGGATAGCATAGAAGACAACCTCGTCGATATTGCTTACAAAATAAACAAACAGCTTTCTTTACAGCAGCCTTATCTTCTCACTGAATTCTGGGGAATGGTGAGGGAAGGGCATCCAATAATTTTCAATTTCATCCGCGAAGGCATACCTGTTTATGATAAGGATATTTTCCTGCCGATAAAAAGGCTTCTCCAGATGGGCGAGATAAAACCAAGCAAAGAAGCTGTTGAAAAATACATCGAACGCGGCCCTAAGCGAATCAAAAGAGTAGAAGAAACAAAAATGTATCTGGTTGTAGAGGATCTGTACTATGGTATGCTGGAATCTGCGCAGGCTGTATTGATGTTCTTAGGAAAAAATCCGCCAAGGCCAGGAGACGCTCCGAATGCATTGAGGTCAACATTAGGCAAAATGGGTCTAATGAAAGACGAAGAGATAAAGTGGTTAGAAGATATAATCCATGTAAGAAAAGAAGTTGAACACAGAAGGATAAATGACATGTCTGGAAAAGATCTGGACGTTTGGATTGATAATGCAAATAAATTTGTAAAGTTAATGCAAAACCTGATAGTCAAAGTAGAGATACTCAAGAGAGAGAATATGGTAGAGAAATCCTACATCATAATGGCTGAGACAACCACAACGCTCCTGAAGTCTTTAAACAAGATGCCGGAAAAAGAAACTGAGCTTCCAAAAGCTTTCGAAGAGCATCTGGTGAAACCCGGTTTGGTCGATCAAAAATATCTAGAGGTGTTTTCAGAGTTGGGTAAGATGAGAGAGTTAGTCAATCAAGGCAAGATACTTGATTTACAGAAAGGCCAAATCCTAAGGCAGAGGGAATATGTCCGCAAGTTCATCCGCGAAGCTGGCAGGGTTTTGAAGAAGAATATTGTTATACCGATGGACGGAGAATAAATAATTTTTAACGTATTAAGTTTAGAGATTAACCTTCGACAACGTTTTCTAGTTTAGATCTAGTAGATCTTAAAGCCTCGTCCACTTTTTCTTTCGCACGAAATCCAAATTCTTTTCAGCAGCCTCCTAACAAATTGGCTGGCAGGCAAATCTATATAAACTACAAGTTTATATATATAAACCATAGGTTTATATGAAAAATAACGAGATGAAAGCGGTTTTGGTTATCCTGAAGAGTCCTGAGGTTCTATACAATTCAAACAGCCTTTCAAAGGTTCTAGGGCTTACATCAATGGGTACCCTGAAAATAATAAAAAAACTGGAGAAAGAGGGCATCCTCAAATCAGAAAGACTTGGCAAAGCCTTTTTTTATAGGATAGATACTGAGAATGGGCATGCAAAAAAATGCCTGGAATTTGCCTTATCAAAAGAAGTTTTTGGATCTTCGACCATTGTTAAACGGTGGGCAACTGAAATCATGAAACTGAAATCCGCTGAGATGGCAATACTCTTTGGCTCTGTGCTCAGAAAATCCGAGCCAAACGATATCGATGTTTTGCTTGTCACAAAGCAGAAAAAATTCGAAAAACTGAGAGTGGAGGTTGGAGAGATAAACAAAATAAACCTTAAAAAAATCCACCCTGTTTACCAAAGTTTTGATGATCTAGTCAAAAACATAAGGAATCGTGATAAGGTTGTCCTCAATGCAATAAAAGGTGTTGTTGTCTTCGGTGGTGAAAAGCTAATTGATATTTATGACTCATGCAAAAAATAAGGTCAAGTGGTGTTTAAACAAAGCTGAAAAAGAGGTGGCCGCAGGAGGGAAACATAGGGGTTTGGTTAAGGTCGATCCTGACATAAAGAAGGCGCGTGAACACATTTCAAAAGCCGAACATAATTTAAAAACAACTCTATACCTGCAAAAAGGCGATTACACTGACTGGTGTTCTAGTACTATATTCTATTCGATCTACCATTCTTTTCTCGCAATCCTTGCAAAATTCGGCTACGAAAGCAGGAACCAGGAGTGCACACTTTCTGCAATAGAAAGCCTGATAGAGGATGGTATTATACCCATTACAAAAAACGAAATGGAGAAGATCAGCCTTTTCGATGTGGAAGAAAAACACAGTTCTTCTACAGCTGTCCAGATAAGGGAAGAATTCCAATATGGGACAAAGCTATCATTGGAAGATAAGAGCTTGGAGGAGCTTTTTACCCTTGCCAGTAGGATATTGGACAAGGCTAAGGTGGTTATTGAGAAATAGGTATGTATTGGTTACAGGCACAAAATCACTTTTTCTTTTTTATAAATTCTAAAATTTTCTGTGAAACCTCTTGAGGTGTTAGTTTTGTTGTATCGACAATGAGGTCGTAATTGCTTTTATCATAACATCTAAACCCGTAATATTTCATGTACCTTTTCTCGTCGCTTTCCATCCTTTCCTGCAGATTTTTTAATTCCTCTTCGATAGATCCTGTTGCTTTCTCATTTCTATCATTTGCATTTTTCTTCTCCTCGAAAATCCTTCTGGCGCCTTCTTTAAGGTCAACGTCCAGAAAAACTTTTATTGAATTTGGGATAAAATGGAAAGCTGTGCGGCCTTCAACAACGAGATTGTCTTCTTCTTTGCCTATCTTTGCCAAAAAATCATCTACTGGTTTATCTGTTGAAAAATCTTTTTCCCCCAGTTTATTGAACTCTTCAATTGTCATCCCAAGTTTTTTTGCAGCTTCCCTGCGCATCCCGCCTGCATAATATCGTTTGAAACCAAGCTTTTCAGCCAAAATCTTAGCAACAGTGGATTTACCAGAACCAGGGAGGCCAGAAAGTGTTATTATCATATTTTTAGAATTTATCTCACCATGTCCCCAAAGTCTTTTAGTATCTGCATTATTGTTTCCTCCCTGTTGGGATCCTCGAAAATCAGTGTGCCTTTCATGCCAAAAGACATTATTGTTTTAATCAGATAATTTAATTTCAAATCAGATTTCTGGCACGGGATATAATCTTTCAGACCAGATGGACCGTATGTCACACCAGAAAACATAAGGTATGCATTGTGCAGCCACTGCTGGCCTATACTTGCTCTTACAGTATCTACGACTTTTTTAAAATCAGATTCTGTACTCAATGCCCCAGAACCTCTTGCATGTATGTGGGCAAAATTAATTATAGGCTCTGTTTTTGCAGTTCTTTTTGTGATCTCTATTATATCCTCGAGCGAGCCTAATTCTCTTATCCGCCCTGTTGGCTCAAACCCGATTTTTGTTTTCAAGTTTCCTGCGTTTATAATTTCTGTTGTTTTGTGGACAACAAGTTTGAGAGCCTGGTCGTTCGGAAGCATCTGATAAAAAGTTGGGTGGAGGATGAGAGACCTGCAGTCCATTATACCAGCTATTGCTCCGAATATTTTGAATGCGTTGTCTATATTCTCTGGCTCTTCTGGAAACTTGTCATTGTGAATTGCTAATTCGATATTATATTTTTGGGCGAGTGTCTTGATTTTCAAAAGTTCCCCGTAATGTTCTTTGTACAATGATTGCACATCTGTTATGTGGGAGAAAAGTTCGCTTGGCAAAACAAAGGCCCTGAGGCCAGATTGATACAAAACTTCTAATGCATCTAGGGCTTCCTTGACAGTTTTTACAACAGGTATTTTAGAAGTCCCGTATGCTACACCAACTCTCATTCCTAATCTTTCTTGTATCTTGAGAGCTTTTTTTCGTATCATAATATACCCACGTAAATAGATAGATTACTTCTATATACCCCTATCGGAAAATATATATTGGTTAATAATTGTGATTTAGAAACAAAAAGGCGAGTTTAAGAAATAACAGTGTTATATAGTTGCAAATGGCTCTAAAAACGACCCTCTCTTTTTGTCTCGATTGGGGTGTCTTCCAATAGAATCTACGTATTCCCTTTTCTCCCTTTGATAAATGTTGGTTGGTTCTCCCAATGCCTCTTCAGCTATTGTTGCAGCAGTCCCTTCAATCCGATCTCTGCCGCCTCTTTTACCAAGCCTTCTGTAAGACAAATCGAGAGTACCGTATTTTCGCTGAAGCCTGTGCACAAGCTCTTCTGCTAAAACCCTCTCAAGCGATGGCACTCCAATCGAACCGCCTTCTCCGAATCCTTTACTTCTACTGATTTCTAAATCTCTCTTGTAGATATCATTAATAACAATTTGGTTTGTTTCAGGGTCATACAATCCAAGAATAACTCCTTCTTCCGCAGCCTGCCTTTTTTCTTTTTCGTATTCAAGCGGATTTCCAAAAGCAATTCTAACTCCTGTGAAATCAGATTCATCAACTTCCAATCCAAGTTCTTTTTTAAAATAGTTTCGAAGGCTATCAATCACGTAACCAAAAGCTTTTTTTAATTTCCCTGAATTGTCATTTGTATAAGTGGGTCCAGCGAAAGTTTGCCCTTCCCTGTAGCTTCCACCAAATCTGTCTTTAGAACTTTGATCAGCAGTGTTTGGTCCAGCCGAAAAATCAGTTTCTAACCCTTCGTCATACAGTCCGTCAAACTTATAATTAGCTCTCATATTAATATTTCCAGGCAATCTATTTAAAGATTTATAGCACAGAGAAGATATTTTGTATATGCATAAAGAAACCCCTAGACAGCTTATACATCTCTCAGGTCTCCTGTTCGTTCTAATTGCTCAATATTTAAGCAGAACAGCATCAATGGCGATGTTCTTCGGAATAGCGATAATTTTCTTTCTATACGCTGAGCACGTCACCAGGTCGAAAAAACCTATCTTTGGCATAAGAAAAATTGTATATATCTTTGAGAAAAGGGATTCAGGAAGGCCTTTTGCAGGAGTTTTCTGGTTTTATACAGGATCGGGCATTGTTTTTTCTTTGTTGCCATTGAACATAGCTTCAGCAGCCTCTGCAATATTGGCTGTCGGTGACAGTTTCTCAACTATGTTTGGCTTGAACTTCGGGAAGCACAGGCTCGTCGGAAAAAAATCCCTTGAAGGCAGCTCAGCTTTTTTTGTCGGCGCCTTTTTTATTTCCTTGATTTTTGTAACTCCTGTTGTAGCTGCTGTCGGGGCTTTTGTAGGGATGTTAGTAGAATTGTTTATTCCCCCAAAACTAGGCGGGAAAAAATCCCATTGGTTTTTGGACGACAATCTCCTGATTCCTATAATTGGCGGGGCTGCGATGTTCGTGTTTTTACTCCTATAAGAAATCAGCCTGCGATTGCTTTTTGCCTCTGGCTGTGTAAAAGAAGTTCCCCTAGCTGTTCTAGATGCTTTGGCTCTGCAGCTGCTATATCTGTTGCTGTTATTATTCCAAGAAGCTGCCCATTTTTTATTACAGGCAGTTTCTTTATCTTGTTTTCTGACATCAGCTCAACAGCTTCATGGATGTCGTCCTCAGGTTTCACAAAATAAATTTTTTTTGTCATGCAATCTTCAACTTTTGTTGCAAGCGGTTTTTCAGAAACCAAATTTTTTATGATATCACTTTCTGTTAATATGCCCAATACCCTCTGTTTAGAATCAGTTACTATAAGAGAACCAATATGCAATTCAGTAAGCCTTTTCCCAGCTTCCTGTAAAGTAGAGCCTTTCTCGATTGTTTTCACATCTTTAACCATGACGTCTTTTACTAGCATATTTTCTAACACCTCATTTCCATTGCAGATTCAAATTAAGCCCTCGCAATCAATTCCCTCTCTGGCCTGTGCTGGTCAAACTCTTTTAATTTGAGGACGAAAACGTTGTACCGGTCTTTTTCTTCCAGTTCTTCGACTATTCTTTTCACTATCATTGTCTTTGGGTCTGGAAGCAAGGCCACTCTTTTCTTGATGTCATCGAAAGATTCGAAAGGTTTTGTTTTCCTTTCCTCTAATATGGCCCATAAGTGTTTTTTGCCTATCCCTGGCAAAAGTTCTAGTTGATGCAATCTTGTTGTCAGAGAACCTGCATTGCTGAAAAAGTTTACAAAAAGGCTCTGGTTTTGGTCAAGGATGTTGTTTATCGCTGCCATTAGCTCGTCTCTGGCTGCATTAGAAAGGTTCTCAACTTTTACTCTGCCAGAGATGTATTTTACTTTATCCCTTTTCTTATCCCCTATGTAGACCCGTTCGCCTGTTTTAAGTGTTTCCCCTTCCCTCACTATTACTTCAAGTAAAGAAAAGTATTTGTCCCCAACTACCTGGGCTGCTGGCTGTGACCTTGACATCCCGTAATGCCCTTGTGGGAGGAAATCCAGCACGACGGCCCATTCATCTTTTTTAATATCTCTGTGCTCCATAAACTCACTTTGTTCCAGATAATATAAGTACCTATTGACTTATTCCCTTTTTTATTATAAAACTAGTTATATATTAAGCCAACTCTTTCACTATATCGAGAATTTTTTTCTTCTCTTCGTCTGAGAGATCAAGCCTCTCGTTAGAAAAAAGCACACGTAAGTCGTCCAAGTCCTGCGGCAAGAAATTTACTACCGAAGCGGCGTGCCTATCATTTAGTTTGCCCATCTCCTTTAGCTCTTCCAATGCTTTTGCAACTTTTGTCGGAGCAACTTTATACAGACCTTTCAGATAAGTCAATGTGATCTTCTGCTCGTAGCCAAGCTCGCCTTGCTCTTCCCTTTTCGACAATATCTGCTTCACTTCAGAAAATGATATTAATTTTTCACTTTTAATTTCCATAAAAACCCTTTCTATAATTTGACTTAGATCCTTATTATTGATATGGCCTTAAATGTTCTGGCCTGGATATGACTGTTTTTGTGGCATTGCCTATTTTAACACTCAATACGAATGAATCCCCTCTTTTTTCCATGACCTGGCCGATAAGGCCCTTGAACCTGTGGTGCGGCATCCCTTTCTGTGAATATGGATCTATTTTTATTATAACGCGGTCATTGGTGTTGTAATTTTGCATATAAGGGGTCAAAGTAAATTTATCCCCAAATCTCTTGCTTAATTTTCGCCTAGTGCTTGCTCGCGGTCCCCTTGATCCTTTCATACCAATCACTTATTAGCTAAATAGGGGCTTGTCGATTTAAATATGTTAAAAATGGCTGCTAGTCCAGATCCAGCCCTCTGGGTTCTGTTTTAGCAACACAAGCTTTTGATATTGGTCCAGGCGATCGCTGGACTTGTTCTGCGGCAACACTTTGCTTTCTAGCTTCAGCAGCAATAAGCCCGCCATCCCTATACCTGTAAAATTCGACGGCTTCGACCACGTTGTGGGCTCTTAAAACCATAATACGCCGGCTTTGCTCTGTTCTGTAATCAGACCCGACAACAACCAACCCGGCATCTTGGATTTCCCTCGGTATTCTATTTTCGGGGCTGAATCCTTGGTGACCTATAATACCGTACCTGAAATTTTTATATTGCGGATACACTTCTTTTGCCCCATCCCTGATTTCTGTGAAAGGCTCAGAATCTAGATAGAAAACAAAACCGAGAAGATCATCTGCCTGCCTGAACGCCTTATACCAGCTATGGGCGCCTACTGCATACCTAACAAAAGCCTCTGCGACTGGAACATGTTCGTGCAGTTTTACATCTTTAATCGACTCCAAATATTCTCTCAAACTTGGGCGTCTCCCGAAATCTGGCATAACAAGTTTTATCTATTAGTTTTAAATGCTTATTGACTTTCCCCAAAGATAATCGAACTGGTTTGAAAAGGTTCCTACAATCTGCTTTGACTTTATTCTAATCACAACAATTTCTGGTTCGTAGACTACAATAAGCAGGTTATCCCCAAAAACAACCCAAACAATCGGCATGTAAATCTCTTTCGGCAGCCACTTGACTTCTATATTGGTTATTTCTTTCACTTCCTCAGCTCTCCGTATCACAGGATCAGATTTTGTACTGAAAAGTTTGATAGGAATTTTTTTAAACCATCTCTGAAATTCCAAATGGAAAAGATCGTAAATCTGCAGGTTGCCAAAACCCTTCCAATAAGCTGGATTTTCTTTTACGATTTCTGTGATAAGGGATTTGTAAGCCTGTTTGCCCCTGTATATTTCAAACGAGTCTTTCTCTTTAGTGCTATTGTAAGCAGCAAGAAGTTTTGGTAGCGCCTCTTGGAGCGACCTCCTTGTCAGCTCGAACTTCAGAATCTCCTGATGTTCCTTCTCGTCAAGTATGCTCTCTATTTTCTGGGGGTTTGTTGCGATGAAAAATCTTTTTTTGTGCTCAATATGCGAAGTTACTAGCCCGATGTGTTCTAACCTCGCCAAAGCATCGTAGGCGTTTGCCTTGTACGTGTGGGCCTTTTTCGCTATTGTATCTGCAGTTGATTTTCCAGACTCTACAAGCGCGAGATACACTTTCGCTGCTGTTGGACTCAGGTTCAGCCTGAGCAGGAGGTCTTCAAAATCGTGCATAGTAGTATATTGCTACTCCTCATATTTAAATGACAAATTGATGATTCGGATATGGGAGAAAAGCAGAAGCACCCTAACTTGAGACTGACGAGGATTTACACAGCATCGTACCTAAAACAGGTTATGGCATTGCAAGGCTATGATTGCATCTATATGTATCCATTCGATTAATTATAGTAGTAGCATATTGCTACTTCTTCACCCAAATCTTAATCACGTCAAGTTCTTCGATCTTCCCAGGATTATCCAGAATTTCAGCAATAGACGGTTTTGTCCTGCCCTGATCTCCGTGCACAAGTTCTTTTGCATACAATCCAGCCTCACCTTTAACCTCAAACTCAACTTTATTTTTATCTAAAACTTTCCACGTAATCTCTTTCACTTTTCTTGGCCTTGTTTTATCAGCTCGCCTGTGCAAAACCCTTGTTGGCGTCTGTTGTTTTATTGTTTTTCCTTTAAGCTGCTTTAATTTCTGTAAATCTTTTTCTGTCAGAGGCTTCTCGAAACTCACTAAAAGCCTGTAAGTCTTGTCAGGTTTGGCTGCCTTGACTTCCCGAACTTCTTCTTTGTTCGAAAATCTAAGATCGCTTACCTCAATTTTACCGGATTTATTAATTTCTTTTTTAATTTTATCGAGATCAAGATTCCTCTTCTTCGGCCTCACAACCTCAAAAACAAAAGGCCGCCAGTCAAGGCACCGCGCATCGCGGTCTTCTCGTCCCATCCCATGCAAAGCGTGCTCAGCGCCTTGCGTATCTCTCATGAAAGGTATTGCTATAAGATCTTCAACAGTCTCCTTATACGTCTCCCATTTTGTTTGTGGCAAACCCCTCTCAAACTTCTTATAGCCTCCATAGACAAACAAAGGGTTTATAGAAAGCCTTGTATTTTTCTCTTCTGTATCAAGCAATACAACTACATCCGGAAGTTCCTCATCCACTTCTATCCCTTTTTTTATTGCCTCGAGTTTTTTAGAAATCAGTTTTCCAAGTTCCCTGTTCAGCTCTGATTTTATAGGCTCACAGTTCTCAATCGAGATCTCTTCCCATAGCGTCTCTTCCCTTAAAATTATCTCAGTTGAAAGCTTTGTGCCGACAACAAATGTTTTGAACTCTATAACTTTCAGCTTATCTATTGTCTTGTTTGCTATCTCATCCAGCTCAGAAAATAAGTTATCGCAAACTTCACAGTATTTTACATCTTTTCTTTTTGTCTTCAGATTCTCCAATATTTTTTGGGCTCTCTGTTTATTTGTAAATCCATGGCCTAGCGCACCGAACTGCCTTCCCAGGCAATTATCACAGATATCTTTTTTCTCCAGGATTTCTTTAGCTGTTTCCAAAATCTCTTTGGAACCAAAATCAAAGTCTTTTGATTTTTTTATACTTTTGTTTCCCTTTTCAATGGTTATTTTCTTTTTCAGACTTTTAGTTTTCATAGTAATACAATAAACAAACTAGGATATATTAGCTTTAGGTTTTCCCATCCTCCCGCTTTGCCAGTCCTGTAATATTTTCCGCGCCATTACCTGAGTGTCTGGTTCCCCGCCTTTTTTTAACCTGTTGTATTTTATCGCAATCTCTGTCAGAGTTTTTTCAGGGTCTTTGCTTTTCTTAACCTCGTAAAAGGCTTCTACCATTCCTTCAAACTCCCTCATCAGATTCATAACAGTTAGATCAGGGTCCTTTATCTTAGACTCGTCTTTTGCAGCTATTATGCTGTGTTTTTTCTCGTCCCTTTCCATGTATGCAAAAACCCCTGGCGTATCCATGAGATACAACTTATCCCTCATTTTCACAAGCTGTGGCCGTTTAGTATAGCCGCTGATTGGAGATGTCCTTACGCTATGCCTACCCGCTAGAACATTTATAACAGAGCTTTTTCCTGTATTCGGATAGCCTAAAACACCGACGACGACTCTCCCGTCCTTTTTCAAAAAATTCGATTGCATTATTATTTCGTGCAAAAGTATTGTTGTGCCTAGTCTCTTAGTCGCAGAAATAAAAACACACGGCCTCATTTTGTTTTTGTATCTCTCAACCTCTTCTTTATTGACAAGATCACATTTGTTTATTACGTAGATAATGGGTTTTCCTGAAAATTTTATTTTGTCTTCAATCTCTTCGTTCCTTGTCTTCTCGACCATCCTCGCATCCAAAACTTCGAGAAGTATGTCTGACCTGTCTATAACCTTGTTCACTATTTTCCAAAATCCCTTTGTCATAATTTATTTGATTTTCCTTATCCTTATTTGGCCTTCTACAACTACAATGAAATTGGATTTCAGTTTGTCCGGAAAGTTTTCAAGAATCATGTTCAAATGATCTTGCCTATTTTTGGCTGAGTCAAACTTCAATCTGAGTAGTATTATACCAAAAGACGCTTTATTAAGCCGAAAGACGAGTTCACCAAAATCTTTGTCATTTGTTATAAGAATCCTATCTTCTTTCTGGGCTAAATCCAAAACAACTTCATCAATTGCTCTGGGCATTATATCTGTAACAAATTTTGTATCGAATCCCTTGTCCAATAGAAATCTAAATAGTTTTGCACCAGAACTTTCATCAACTAGAAATTTAATTCTGGACAGAATGTCTGTTCCCATTTAACCTCTTTTTCAACTTAAGTAGAGGAAAAACGTCTTCGCCTTTGACTACATCGGCTCCATACTCCAGGGCCGCCCTAATATCTTCTATTTTAAGATTAGGATAGTCTTCTAGTATTTCCTTCTCATTTATTCCCTGGCTCATCAGTCTTATAATTAAATCTACAGGTATCCTGGTCCCCTTTATTACTGGCTTGCCAGCCATGACCCCTGAATTAACTTCTACCCTTTCATTTAATTGGTTTTGCATAAAATCGGTGTTTAATAGTTCTCTACAGGGCTTTAAAAAGATTAAAGAGCCCTAACTGTTTGTTCGACTCTAGTTTTGCTATCAAATCCTGATAATCTTCTCGCGATTTGTAAAAACCAAGCTCCATTACTTCTATCAGATCTCCCAGTTTTTTGAAAAGCCTTTTGTAGTCAGCCTCCCAAAACTCGGAATACATTTTCCAAGCCGCATCATTATTCTTTTTCCATTTATCAAAATCAACTGATTTTATTTTGTGTCTGTAAAGTTCCACAAACATATCAGAACAACCTGAATTTTCTACTGCATGAATAGAATTTCTTGTCGGCTTTTATATCACAATACGCTTCTATTGGTTTCCTTTCCTTGAAATTGAATTTTAGAGTGAGATAAGCTTCATCTATGTTTTTCGAAGACCCATTTATTTTTTTCAATTCCAGCAAAAACCATTCATGGAGTTTGTCCATGAATTTTATTCTTATCGGTTTCTCTTTTCCGTTTGAAACAGAATTATTCTTCAAGTCAATTATCCACTCCCCGATTTCGGGTAAATCCTCCTTTTGTAAAGAGTCATAATGAAAAGGGCCGCTTGCAACCATGTCACACAAATTATACGCTACGCCTTTGAGGCTTTTGAATTTCATAATATGATCCAGACTTGATTAGTTGTAGTCCCCTTTCTAAAGAAAAGGCTAGATTTTCATCCCCATCTGTTTTGCAATTTGTGCGAACTGTCCCCGCTTCAGCGATTTCCCGCCGCCCATGCTTTTCATCATCTTTTTGATCTTTTCGTAATTTTTGATTAAGTTTTTCACATCCTCTGGTTTTGTTCCAGAGCCTTTTGCGATCCTCACAGCTCTTGCCTGCTTGATGAGTTCAGGGTTCTTCCTTTCCTCTGCTGTCATTGACTGGATCATAAATCCCCATTTTTTCATTTTCCCTTCCTGTACATCAAGCATGTTACTAGGTATTTTTGCCTTAGACAAGCCTGGGATCATTCCGGCTAAGGAAGACAAAGATCCCATTTTCTGCATCCCTCCTATTTGTTCTATGAAATCTTCCAGAGTGAATTCCCCTGTCGCAATTTTTTGCGCTTTTTTCTCGTCTAACCCAACGTCCTTTGCTTTTTCTAAGAGTCCCTGTATATCCCCGTAACCTATCAGTTTTGAAACAAATCTTTTTGGATCATACTCCTCAAACGCATCCATCTTCTCTCCGACTCCAATGAACTTTACTTTTGCTCCTGTGACAGAAGCAGCTGACAGCGCACCACCGCCTTTTGCTGTGCCATCGAGTTTAGTGACAATAATCCCAGTAATCCCAACCAGCTTTACAAATTCAGACCCTTGTTTTTTAGCAGCCTGTCCAATATCTGCAGGGATGACCAAAAGAACTTCGTCTGCTTTCACCAGTTTTGCCATGTTTGTTAGCTCTTTTGCCAATTCTGAATCCAACGCATTCCTCCCTGCTGTATCAAAAATCAGGACATCTTCTTTAGCCTGCCTCAACGCATTTTGTGCAACATCCTCTGCCTTCTTCCCTTCTGTGTAAACTTTTATTTCAAGCTGTTCACCAATCTGTTTCAACTGATCTTTTGCAGCTGGCCTGTGGACATCGCAGGCGACTAGGCCGACAGACAGACCCCGTGTCTTAAACCATCTTGCAACCTTTCCTGCTGTTGTAGTCTTTCCAGAACCGAAAAGTCCTATGAGCATTATTTTCTGCGGCTTTACTTGCAGGTCGCCTTTTTCAGAGCCAAGGAAATTGACAAGTTCGTCATAAAGAGTTTTGATGAAAACTTCCTTTAAAGTAAGCCCAGGAGGCGGCTTGGATTTCAGTATTTTTTCTTTCAGATTTTTAGAGAGCACAGAAACAAGAGCAACATCAACATCAGCTTGCAGAAGCGACCGCTGTATCTCTAGGACAACCCTGTCCACAGCTTCTTTATCTACAACACCGAGGCCTGCTATTTTCTTGAACGTGTCTTTAAGGCCAGAGCTCAGTTTATCTAAAACCATACATATCGAATATTTGTTGGAAGGAGAGTATAAAAGTGTCGAACGCGATTTCGTTTTTCTAATATAACACTGTTATATAATTCACTCTCAGAGAAACAATACCATTATATTTCTTTTCACCATATTCTATCAGTATTTTATGGATTCTAAACTTATTGTACCTGAGTTTACAGGATTTGGGATAGGAAATGAACATTTTGTTCTCGGAAGACGCCCTGTTAATACAAGATATAGTAGACTAGGCCTCGAGCATTTTTTATACAGGTTCCCATACTTCAGTCTCTCTAACCCAAGAGAAGAATTTCTTTTCGCAAAGATTTCTGGGAGAAAACTAGATCATCCTATTTATGTGGACCCAATTTTAGTGTCTGCAAATGTTCCAGTAGTAGGCCACCAGGAAGGACTGGGAAAATATTTTATCCAGGGCGCAGATCCCTATTTGGACGGGTTCGGAGAAACCAAAACAGATCTTGTCCTTTCAGATGTCAGAATAGAAAGAAAAGAAAATACAATTTTAATATTAGCTGGAAATGCAAGGGAATTGAGATGCGAAGGCGAATCAATACTTTTTGACCCAGAAGAGATTTGCGTAGTTGATGGTATTCCAATAAAGTCCGATAAACACGGAAAATTTTATCTCAAAAGAAAAAAGGGCATAAGGCCAGTTATAATGGCACCAGAACACAATCTAGATGCAACATCAGACTTCGATTATTTTGGAATAGTTAAACCTAGAATAAGGTTAGCGCAAAGAGACCAATCAATCGACCCTAAAAAAATTATTGAAGGTCTTGTAGAAAGAGGCGATCTAATCCCATCCGAATCTTTAACCTACATGCGTAGCGGAGAGCATGCAGAAACAGCACACTCTGAACTAGTTGAGTATTTAGGCGTGTCAGGTTTAGTAACAGTTATAGAAATCGATGGCGATCATTTAGTTTTCTCAACTGAAGATCCTGAGATTCGCGACCTGATAGAAACAATGGTCAGGCACAGAACACTGGAAAAAGAAAGAGTATATGTTTTCAATCATTAGCCTTCTTTCAAAACCTTTATTAAATCCTCCAATGATCCAGTTCTTTCATTCCCGTTTTTCATACTCTTCAGCTTGAATTTTTCCTCTTTTAATTCTTTTTCCCCAACAAACAAAACAAAAGGGATTCCAGAACTGTTAGCATAACCTAACTGTTTTTTCAGATCTTTCCCGGAAATATCAAAAATAGAGCTTATTCCTTCAGCCCTAAGTTGTTGGCAGATTTTCAAAGCCTCTGGCCTGACACCATCGCTTACAGAGACTACAAACAGCTTTACAGGAGGCTCAAGCTTGAACATCCCCTTCTGTGACATTATCTCCACAATTCTTTCAAAACCAATACCTACCCCAATAGCAGGCGTATTCCTACCTCCGAAACTCTCAATCATATTATCGTATCTTCCGCCGCCGCCTAAGCTAACAGGAGTTCCAGGGACTCTGACTTCAAAAACAATTCCAGTATAGTATTCAAGCCCTCTTACAAGGCTCATGTCAAGCTGAATATTTTTATAACCGAAATTCTCAATCAACCGCGAAATATTTTTCAATTCTTCTGCAGCTCTCTTGGCTTCAGAGCCCTTTATCCCCTTTACAGCCTTCTCAAACGCCTCGAATCCCCTGATTTTTATGAACCCAATTATTTTTTCAATTTTGTTTTTCTCGCTGATTTTTTCAGCAAGTTCTTTCCTCACACCGTCTTCACCTATCTTGTCCAGTTTATCTATCGACCTGAAAATCTCTGGTAAATCCGCAATACCAACAGATTTCAGGAACGCTTCGAGGAGCTTCCTGCTGTTCAGGCTCACGACAAAATCCTTGAAACCGAGAGAAGAAAAAATCTCGCATGTCAACGCAATTATTTCAGCATCAGCTTCTGGTTTAGTGGAACCAAATATATCAATATCGAATTGCTGGAACTCCCTCCATCTAAGGGCTTGCGGATTATCATATCTCCAGACCTTTCCGGTTGTGTATCTTTTAAAAGGCAAAGAAAGGTCTAACTTAGAAGAGACAAGCCTTGCTGTTGGAACAGTCAAATCGAATCGCAGGCCCAACTCTCGGTCTCCTTGGTCTTTGAAATAGTAGAGCTCTTTCTTGATCGCATCCCCTGCTCCACCTTTAGCACAAAGAAGATCAAAGCTCTCTACAGCAGGCGTATCACTCGGAAGGAATCCCCACTTCTGAGCAGCTTTCTTCATAATATCCAGCACAAATTCCCTCTTGAGCAT
>CAYYYJ010000007.1:0-41512 GCA_964476045.1 uncultured archaeon
GAATCGTTGACATGAAGAAACCTACGGATGGGGGTTCGATTCCCTCAGACCCCATTTATATTTTAATTTTTCTCAGACTTAATCACTCTCATGTCACTAAATAAATTTCAGTTCTCCAAGTATATTTTACAAAATACGTTTTTTATATAAATAGCAGATTCCAATAGTTATACACTTATTGTTTGTGGAATTTTGAAATCAGACTCACCGATTTAATTCCTCATTGAATCGGAGAAAGGCAAACTATGCTTACTAAAGTCAGAAAAAGAGATGGCCGTCTTGTTGATTTTGATAAATCGAAAATAACCCAGGCTATTTTCTTGGCTGTGCAATCTGTTGGCGGCCACGACAAGCAGAAAGCAGAGG
Source organism: uncultured archaeon (assembly GCA_964476045.1). Taxonomy (GTDB): domain Archaea; phylum Aenigmatarchaeota; class Aenigmatarchaeia; order QMZP01; family JACQNV01; genus CAYYYJ01. Next base: position 367 of record CAYYYJ010000007.1, read on the forward strand.
AACTTGCCGGTCAGGTTGTTGGTATCCTTCTCACGAAAGGTTATGGATCTGAAAAAATACCGGATGTTGAAACAGTCCAGGATTTTGTTGAAAAAATTCTTATAGAAAACGGCCATGCAAAAACAGCTAAAGCTTATATTTTATACAGGAACGAGAGAACGAAAATCAGAGAAGAGCGGACAAAGATGATGGCTGAGTCTAAAGCCCTCGAACTGAAGGAGAGGGTTACACAAGATATTGATGATCCCGTGGAAGAGATGTTCAAGCACAGAAGCAAGCTTGCAAAACTTATTTCGCCGAAGAAGCTCGAGGCGTACAAAGAACTTATTCTCACAATAAAAAGGCTGCAGAATGAAGGGCTTCTAGCAACCCACTCAGAAAATGCCTATTTAGGCGATAACATCCTTGCAAAAGACATCTATTCAAGGAAATATTATGTAAAGGACGTCCAAGGCAAGCCAATAGAACACAGGCCAGAAGATGTTTTCGCCAGACTAGCAGCTTTTATGGCAGCGCTGGAGGAGACTGACGAGAAGAGAAAAGAAGCGGCGATAAGATTTTACAACCATCTTTATCAAGGGCATTTCCTTCCTGGCGGAAGGGTTATCGCAGGCGGCGGTGATCTCTACAGGCTCAAAACTTTAGCAAACTGTTTTGTCTCCATGATAGATACAGATAATATGGAATCGATCTACAAAACAGCTTATGAGTGCGCTAGAACATATTCTTATGGCGGCGGGATCGGGGTGGACATGACAACACTCAGGCCAAGAAATGCCGTTGTCCACAATGCAGCTGATTTTTCCACAGGCTCTGTCTCTTTCATGGAACTTTACTCACTTACAACAGGGCTAATAGGCCAGTCAGGGAGGAGAGGAGCATTAATGCTAACTCTAGATGTGAAACATCCCGACGTCTTCAACTTCATAAAAATCAAACAGGAAGCTAACTGGATAACCAGACAAATAGTTGATCAGTGCAGTTGGTCTGGCCTTTTTGACAAAACACAGTTAAATGAGATTGAGAGACAGGTGAGGGAAAATACACAAGTAAGGTTTGCTAATGTGAGCCTGAAAGTCTCTGATGAGTTCATGAATGCTGTTGAAGAACAGATGAACTACGGAAACAACTCAATCCTTGTTTATAGAAGGCATAAGGAAGATGAGCCTGAGAAAACAAAGCAGGGCGAGATCCAATACTCTATCGGGATGCCTTCCAGAAACCTGAGCAATTACACTTTACTTTGTGTTGCCAAAGATTTGGTAGAGTTAAACGGCTTCCTGAAAGACTATGGGAAAAGAGTGGCAGAAGACGAGCTAAAAGAAGTGAAGAACAGGAATGTTTATGGCGACCTTGTGGTGAAAGCACAGGGCGGCGATCTCGCAATTCATTATTCAGGCGATTTCCTTTTATACTTCAACTCAGATCCAACAGGGGAAGTGAAGAGGCTGATTAAAGCTAGAGAAGCCTGGAACCAATTTGTATCAAGCAATTACAAGACAGCTGAACCAGGCCTCATATTCTGGTCAAGAATGACAAAATATTCCCCAACTAATTATATTGGAAGGCCGATAATTTCTACAAATCCTTGTGGCGAAATCCCTCTCCAAGACGGAGGCGCCTGCAATTTAGGAAGTCTGAACTTGTCCAGATTTGTAAGCAATGGCTACACAGAGAACGCTGAGATTGATTGGGAACTATTGAAAACAACTACACATGATTTTGTGAGGTTCTTGGATAACACAATAACTTGGAACGAGCATCTCAACCCATTGGAGAAGCAAAGAATTGCGACAGGGGAGACAAGAAGATTAGGTCTAGGCGTCATGGGCATAGCAGACATGTTCAACCAGCTTGGTGTCGAGTATGACAGCGACCAAGGCACTTCTCTCATAGAAAAAGTGATGAAGTTTATTGCCAACGAATCCTACAAAGCTTCTGCAATTATTGCGAAAGAAAAGGGGCCAGCTCCTTTATGGAATTATGAAGATTATTCTAAAGGGCCGTTCTTCCAGGAAGCTTTGTCTGAACACGTAAAAGAATTGGTGAAAACAAATGGGTTGAGAAACCTGGCTATCCTCACAATTGCGCCAACAGGAACTTTATCCAATGTAGTGTTGGGGTTTGTGCACAAAAACAAGCATTATGCAGGTGTGAGCTCAGGGGTTGAACCTGTCTTTGCTTTATACTATCGGAGGAGGTCAGAAACTCTCAATAAAGAAGAGAGCAGCAAATTTTACAATGTATTCCATCCAACTCTCCAAGGCTATGTAGAGATGATGGGGTTGCAGGACTCTTTGAATGATATAGAAAACCTTGATGAGATGAGGAAAGTTTTGCCTTCCCACTTTTTCAGGACTTCGCACTTTATTGACCCGATGAAGCGTGTGGAAATCCAAAGCGTCTGCCAGAAATTTATTGACCACAGCATCTCGTCGACAGTGAACTTGCCTGAGAGCATAAAGCCTGAGATGGTTTCTAAAATTTATTTTGAAGCATGGAAAAAAGGGCTGAAAGGCATAACAATTTACAGGGATGGAAGCAGATACCCTATACTCAGTGTTGCAGCAAAACAATCAGAATTCCAAAAAGTCAAAACAAAGATGTTCAAGGTTGCCACAGCGTCTGGAGACCTTACACTTAAAGGAGATGAAGTCTTTGTGATGGGTGACGGATCCCTTTCAACAGCTTTCCATTCGATAGAAGAAGGGCATGATATAGAAATAGTGGATCTTGATCCCGCAACTCTCGCACCTATCAGCTCTAATCTTGGCGGCAGTGTAACCAAAGGCGGGGAAGCAGCTGTCTGCAAGATTGAGATAAAGGACGGGAAGGTTGTGAAGACTTGCGATGAGTAGCTAGCGTTTTTCTTAAAACAAGTCCTTTACTAGAAAATTTAAAAAGAGAAGTGAAAGAAGAAGTTAATTTAGATCTGACCAAGGAAATAAAACTAATCGCTGCGCAGGATATTCTTAGAGTTTCTGGGAAGGATGTTGTAAGATTAACTTATACCGGAGAAATTGAAGGCAATCCTCAAGTAGATGGCGACCATCTAGAATGCAGATGGTTCTCCTTGGAAGAGATTAAAGAAATGGACAGCAAAGAATTAGATAACTATTTCAAAGAGCTTTTGGATAAAGGTCTGTTTGGTTGAATATAAAAATAAAAGTTTACGTTGCTGGCAAAGTTTCGCCTAACTCTGTTTTTGGGACTCATGATTGGAGAGATGGGTTCTGCAAGGAGCTCTCAGAGAAATCTGGCTTCGAGATTCTGAATTTAGATCCTGTAAAACTCGAAATGGATTTTAACTTTGATCATAAAGACTCGAAGATGATAGTAGGTAAAGACTGCTTTCTCATAAAGGATTCTGATATAGTCATAGTAAATCTCACAGATGATATAAGCGTGGGCGGCTCCCAAGAAATGCTAATTGCGAAATACTACAAAAAGCCTTTAATAGGAATTGCGCCCAGAGGAGGCAAATTCAACAAAGACGAAAAAGAGATTCTAGGTAAGAAGTATAAAGATTATACGGATCCATTTGTGGCAGTTTCGTGCGATAGGGTTGTTGAAAATATTGATGAATGCGCAAAAGCATTGAAAGATTACTTTGGAAATCCTAAAATAAAAACTATTGAAATTTTAGATGAAGCTCTGGAATATTATCAGAAGAAAACTAAGCTCTAACACCTAATGCCCATAAATCTTTTTTAAACTTCTCATTATTTTCAAAATGCAGAACTGCAAAACCAAGCTGTTTAGCTATATCCAAGTATTTTTCTCTATCATCTATCAATAAACACTCTTCAGGCCTTAATTTCAGTTTTTCCGGTGATAGCTTGTATATTTCCGGATCTGGCTTAGCCAAGCCGACATCACATGATAATATACATGGATCAAAATATTTGTATAGGCCTGCCTTGAAGTTTGCGACTTTTTGGAGATTAGAGACATTAGAGACCAGAGCAAGCCTGTATTTCTTTTTGAGTACAGAGAGAAAATCCAACAATTCAGAATTAATATTCTCTTTACAACTTCTCTCGTGCTCCTCTAACTCCAGTTTCAAAACACCTCTAACACCAAACTCTTTTTCAACCAATCTACAGAATTCTTCTTCTTTTAACAGGCCTTTAGCCATCCGATCCCTATATTTTTTCCAGAAGTCAACGAACTTTTCTATATCCACTTTCAACTTGTCTGCAACTCTTGCCTGCCTTACTTCAGAAGTGCCTTTCTTTATGACTCCGCCTATATCAAAAATTATTGCTTTTATCATAAGTTTATATTGCAGAATAGAATATAATAAATGTTATTTTCAGTTTTATGTCGCGAATAAGGCAGATCAGGAAAAGGGACGGCAGGATTGTTAAATTCGATAAATCTAAAATCTCCCACGCAATCCTAAAAGCTATAGAAGCTACAGGCCAGCAAGATGGAGTCCTCTCAGACAGGTTAGCTGACCGTGTTATCGAACATCTCGAGAGCCAGACAGCGAAAAATAAAATACCGAGCGTTGAGGAGATACAGGATATTGTTGAACATGTCCTGATGTCAGAAGGCTACGAAAAAATTGCAAAGTCTTATATTCTTTATAGAAGAGAGAGAGCGAAAATAAGAGAAGCTAAGGCTTTGCTCGGCGTAACAGATGACCTGAAATTAAGCGTGAATGCAGCTAAGGTCCTTGAGAAAAGATATCTGAGGAGGGATGAAACAGGAAGGATATCAGAGACGCCAAGCGAGATGCTCAGGAGAGTCGCTGACAATATAGCAAAAGCAGACAGCTTGTACAAATCGAGCAAAGAAAATGTAAAAAAGACTGCAGACGAATTCTACGAGATGATGAGCAAACTGGAGTTCTTGCCAAACTCCCCTTGTCTAATGAACGCTGGGACAGCTATACAACAGCTTTCTGCGTGTTTTGTTCTCCCAATCGAAGATTCGATGAGAGGGATTTTCGAGACTCTAAAAAACATGGCGATCATAGAACAAAGCGGGGGAGGAGTCGGTTTTTCTTTTTCCAGAATCAGGCCACGGGGCTCTCTAATAAAAACAACTGGAGGAGCTGCATCCGGTCCAGTTTCCTTTATCAAAGTCTACAATTCTGTAACAGATACTGTCAAATCCGGCGGAAGGCGCCGAGGTGCCAACATGGGAATTCTGAGAGTCGATCATCCTGACATTGTTGAATTTGTTATTTGCAAAGAGAAAGATGAGAGTTTATCAAGCTTCAATATGTCAGTTGCTATTACAGACAAGTTCATGAAAGCTGTCGAGGAGGATAGAGAGTATAGTATCTTGGATCCTTCAACAGGAAAGGTTGTAAACAAGCTTGATGCACGGAGAGTTTGGGATTTGATTGTGACGATGGCATGGAAATCAGGGGACCCTGGGGTGATTTTTATTGACAGGATAAATAATACAGAATCCAACCCGACACCAAAACTGGGCATGATAGAATCCACTAACCCGTGCATTGCAGGAAGCTCTCTCATTCCCACGGAAAAAGGCTTGATGAAAATAGAAGAAATATCTAAACATTACCCAAATGGAGGTATAAGTATATCTGTTGATAAAAGGATATCACAAGGATCGAATGGACTATTATTGGATTCTTCCGGAACGGGACTAACAGAAATATCAGGTTGCTGGAAAACTGGGGTAAAGGATACATATAAAATCATAACTAAATCCGGATACGAACTAATTGTCACATCAGATCACAAAATACTGACTTCCAATGGCTGGAAGACCACTTCCGAATTGAAATTAGAAGATAGTATATTGATCCAATCAGGGAGCGGTCAATTTAATAATTACACTAAAATTCCTATAGATATTACTAACTCTTTTACTGGTGATAATGAGAGGAAGTATACACACAACTTCCCAGATAGGTGGAGTAGAGAATTAGGACAAATAACTGGTTGGCTAATCGGAGACGGTTACATTTCTCTCAGACCCTGGTCAAAAGAAGATCATGTTGCTTTTTGCTTTAGTAAAGATGACATGGAAGTTTTTAGGCACTTAAAACCTATTCTAGATAACATGTATGGCTCTCCTATAAAGGAATATCTGGGGGTTAGAGACGTTACAAAATTGAAATATCACTCAAAATACTTTTCAGAATTTTTCTATAAACTCGGATTAAAGCACTCAAAAGATGGCGAAAAAATAGTTCCAAATAGCATTTTCACAGCTACCCAAGATACTGTTATAGGTTTCTTGCAGGGCTTATTTACTGCAGATGGCACAATCTCTACAAACAATAAAAATAATACAAATTACATAAGGCTATCATCCAAATATGAAAAACTATTAAAGGGTGTTCAACTACTTCTCCTAAATTTAGGCATAAGGTCAAAAATATACGAACGTCACAGAGAACGAAGGATTGTATTTAGATATAAAACTGTAAGAGGCGAACTAAAATTCTATGAATCTGATGGGATTCTCTATGAACTGCAGATCAGCAGAGATATGATACCCATATTCTTGGATAAGGTTGGCTTTTTGTGCAATAAACATTCCGAGAAGGTTGCCCACTTAAAAAAAGTTGGATTCTATAGATCCGAATTTCTTGACAAGATTGTTTCTCTCGAGCATAACGGGGAAGAAGAAGTTTATGATCTATCTGAACCTAAGACACACTCTCTAATAGCTAACGGAATGATAGTCCACAATTGCGGTGAGACACCTTTATTGCCATACGAATCCTGCAATTTAGGTTCTATAAACTTATCTAAAATGTTGAAGGACAATGCAGACGGGAAAAAGGAAATAGACTTTGAGAAAATAAAAGACAGAGTCTGGAAATCCGTCCATTTTTTAGACAATGTAATTGACATGAATAAATATCCTCTGGATGAGATAGAAAAAATAACAAAGGAGGGGAATAGAAAAATCGGTCTGGGTGTGATGGGTTTTGCTGACATGCTCATACAACTCTGGATTCCCTACAATTCAGAAGAAGCTGTGAAGATAGCTGAGAAAGTGATGAAGTTCGTAGACCAAGAATCGAAGAATGCTTCAACAGATCTAGCAAAGAAAAGGGGTTCGTTCTCTAACTTCAGAAAAAGTATCTGGCCTAAAAAAGGCTACAAGGCTCTACGCAATGCTGTCACAACAACAATTGCCCCCACAGGAACAATATCATTAATCGCAGGCTGCTCATCTGGTATAGAGCCTCTTTTTGCGATCTCTTATGTACGAAATATTCTAGACCAGACAGAATTATTAGAAATAAATCCTGTGTTCGAAAGGGTTGCAAAAGAAAAAGGCTTCTATTCAGATGGGCTGATGAGGTTGGTTGCAAGGCAAGGCTCAATACAGCACATCAAAGAAATACCAGACGATGTAAAAAAGATTTTCGTGACTGCCCACGATATAAGTGCTGACGATCATGTAAAAATACAGGCGACTTTCCAGAAGCACATTGATTTAGGGGTTTCTAAAACAGTGAATTTTTCCAATGAAGCGACTGTCGAGGATGTCGAGAAAGTTTTCACGATGGCATACAAACTCGGTTGCAAGGGCATCACTGTTTATAGGGACAGGAGCAAGAGCGAGCAAGTCCTGAACGTCGAACTAGTAAGAAGTAAAATCAAATCGAAGATGAAAAAAGCTGAGAAATGCGCTTCGTGTTAATAGAATGTTATTTTCCCTTAAAGCTTTATTATTCGGAAAGCCCTATTAAGACATGTTTTATTTTTATGAAAAAAGAGGAGCCGCAATTTAAGAACGAACTGGGTTTAATACATGTGTACACAGGAGATGGAAAAGGAAAAACAACTGCTGCGCTCGGATTGGCTTTCAGGGCTTTAGGCCACAAATTCAAAGTGTGCATAATCCAGTTCATGAAAGGCGGCTACTATTTCGGTGAGATTTTAGCAGCTGAAAAATATTTCAAAGGTCGCCTTAAGTTCTTCGAGTTTGGACAATCAACACCTTACGCAGACCATATTAAGAAGGGTATACTGAAACCATCTAAATCAATATTCTACGAGTTTGACGATGAGAAAGAGGTTTACAGGAAAGGGCTGGAATTCGCCAAGAAGGTTGTAAAATCCGGGAGGTTCGATCTGATTATTTTGGATGAAATAAATGTTGTGCTTGGGATGAAGCATCTTGATATAGACGACGTCCTGGATCTCATGATGTCTAAACCAAAGAATGTCGAGCTTGTTTTAACAGGCAGGAACGCGCCTGAAGAAATAATGGACGCAGCAGATTACGTGAACGAGGTCAAATGCATAAAGCATCCTTTCAACAGAAAGAGAAACAAGATTGTTGGACGGAGAGGGATTGAGTACTAGATTTTATGGGAATTCTAGAGGGAATCCAATCAGATCTCAAGAAAAACATAGACAAAAAATACAAAATTGATTCTATACGATTTTTTAAAGACGGCCTGAGACCAGGCGAAATTTATGGCGTGCGAACCCCCATAGTCAGGAAAATAGGCACTAAATACTGGAAACAAATTAAAAATAAGGATAAGAGCGAGATTTTTAGTTTATGCGAACAACTCCTCTCTCTCAAAATAAGCGAATTACTCACTTTAGCTTTTCAATTTGCTTTAAACTGCAGGAAGAATTTTGAAAAAAACGATCTGGATTTATTTGAAAAATGGTTAGAAAAATACGTGGACGACTGGTCAAAATGCGATGATATCTGTATCAGGCCTTTAGGTTTTCTTGTATTAGATTTTCCTGAACTTTTGCCAAGAGTTTTTGCGTGGACAAAAAGCAAGAACATGTGGCTGAGGAGGGCAGCTGCTGTTTGTTTAATCCCTTCCTTAAGAAGAGGCAAGTATTTAGAGAACGCTTTCAGGACAGCTGATGCTTTGATTTCAGATAACGAAGATCTTGTCCAGAAAGGGTATGGGTGGATGCTGAAAGAGGGGAGTAATAAGTTTCCGAGAGAGGTTTTTGAATATGTTATGGCAAACAAAAATAAAATGACAAGGACTGCTTTGAGATATTCTATTGAGAAATTGCCAGAAAAGATGGAAGAGGAAGCGATGAAGTAGCTACTTTTCTACTCTATCTATTTTCACGATTTTAATCCCCAGCTTCTCCAACCTCTTCTCCTCGAAAGGGAGCTTCTGGTCCCAACCTAAAGCGATTATCTGCGGCCTGTGTTTCTCGACAACTTTAAAAAAATCTTTAGAATCCCCGATAACAACCTCATTCGCTAACCCAAGTTTTTGTATATTTTGCTTTCTCTTATCCATCTCAACTATTTCTGATTTTTTTATGTTGTGAGTATCGTGCGCAATAACTACAATTAAATAATCCCCGTAAGCCTTTGCTTTCTTCAAGAAGTGCACGTGCCCCTCATGCGGGAAGTTGAACCTGCCGCCGCAGAGGACTTTTATCATAGGCTTATTTCCAGAAGAAGGTATAAAAAGAGATTATTCGATTTTGCTACTTCTGCACGCAATCCATATTCTCTGTATAGCTGTTACATTTGACAGCAGAGCAAGGATTGCGATCACGTAAGTCAGGTAAAGCGGGTTGTAAATTGCCAATAAAATACCGATAAACAAAAATATCAGCCTTTCAGCCCTTTCAAGGATCCCGCCTTTGATCTCTTTTTCTGTTAATTCCTTTTCCTTTGCAGCGGCCTTTGAATATGTTGTCATTGCTGACCCAAAAAAGAAAATAAGCACAAGGGCGGACAACGGTATTGTAAAGCTTGAAATCACAAGGTTAGGCAAAGACGCAAACAGCAAGCCAAAAATAATAAGCCCTTCCACATACCTGTCAACAATTGTATCAAGGTAGGCGCCTAATTTGGTAACCCTGCCCGTGACGCGCGCAACAGACCCGTCAATCAAATCAATGAACGAAGCCGCTATAAAAAATATTGCAGCCAAAAGGAAGGATTCTTTCACAAGGAAATATAAAGCAATAAATGTTGGGACCAATGTGAACAGTGTCCATTGATTGGGGGAAAGACCGACCTTACTGAAAACTATCCCAACTTTTATTGAAAAACCAGCAAACTTCTGGCGGTTTTTGAAAAGGACCATAAATGAATAGCCTAGAGTTGATTAACCTATTTTATCTTTCCCTCTCGGCTTTAATAAACTCCTCGACCATTTGTTTGGAAACAGAATCAGGATATTGTTGTGGCGGCGACTTCATTGAGTAAGAGGATATTGAAAGCAAAGGCCCTGAAATCTTTCTGTCCAGACCGAGCTTTGCGCACCTTATTGCGTCTATTGCAACACCAGCCGAGTTCGGCGAATCTTCGACAGATCCCCTCAACTCTAATTCTATTGGAACATCGCCAAATTTCCTCCCTTCAATCCTGATAAAAAATACTTTGTTGTCTTTCTGCCATGGGACGTAGTCGGAGGGTCCTATGTGCACGTTTTCTGGTTCTAAAGGGACGGGAAGCTGTGATTGGACAGATTGTGTCTTGCTTATCTTTTTTGATTTTAGTCTCGCGCGTTCGAGCATATTAAGGAAATCGGAATTTCCTCCAGTATTTAGCTGATAAGTCCTGTCTATCTTCACACCCCTGTCAGAAAATAGTTTTGCGAGAACCCTATGTGTAATTGTCGCGCCCAATTGGCTTTTGATGTCGTCACCAACAACAGGTAGCCCTTTCTCCTGGAATTTTTTGGCCCACTCAGGATTTGATGCAATAAAAACAGGCATGCAGTTCACGAAAGCACATCCTGCGTCTAAAGCTGCCTGCGCATAATACTTCACAGCTTCCTCTGATCCGACTGGAAGATAATTTATTAAAATTTCTGCGCCGGATTTCTTTAACTCTTTTGCAACATCAACTGGTTTCTCTTTCGAGACAACGAAAGACCTTTCCGGAGGATAATCTTTCATGTGAGAGGCAATGCCATCCAATACCGGACCCATCTTGACTTCCACATCCATCTTAGGGACATCTTTACAAAAAGTTTTTGTACAATTTGGGAGAGAGAAAATCGCTTCTGATAAATCTTTGCCAACTTTTCTTGCATCGACGTCGAAAGCAGCCACTGGCTTCACATCAGAAATCTTGTAGCCCCCAAGAACATTGTGCATGAGTCCGGGAACAAGCTCATTGTTTGTGGTTACGTTTTTGTAATAGTATAGGCCTTGGATTAGGCTTGAACAACAGTTGCCTATGCCTGCTATTGCTAGCTTAATTTCTTTAACCATAATCTACTTTATATAGGGGCTTAGGCTTATATATTTTACAGCGGTAGAATAGTATGCACAAAGAGGGTTTTGAGAAACTTGAGAAGAATAATACGTTTGATTGCCTCTATCCCTATATACTAAGAATTATTTCTGAAAAACCGGCTCATGCGTATGTATTACGAAAAAAAGTAGAGAAACGGTTTGGCTTTAAGCCGGGAAACGTCACAGCTTACAGGGTTTTGTATTCTCTTAAAAAAGAAGGCTTGGTGGACAAAACCGAGAGCGGAAGGATAAAGGTTTACAGGGTCACCTCTAAAGGGAAAAAGGAATTGCAAAAGGTTCTGGATTTTTATAGGAAACAGGTTAAGGTGTTAAGTTAGATTGTGTGTCTTTTTTCATTATCACTGCCATTGATTTCCTTGCGAAGGGGGTTTCTGCCCAAAAATCTTCAAACTCTTTAAATTCGATAATTCTGTTTGCACCGGAAGGCGTGGAAGGGTCATTATAAGTAAAGTGTTTCCTGCTATATCCTTTTATTACAATAAAATAAGGCACTAAAGATTTTTTCCCTGATATCTTTTGGCTGTCAACTTCCACGATGACAGGAAGGTTTTTGTCAACCATTTCCTTTATCAGGAACAAATCAGATCCCTCTTTCTTCTCCAGGACACCCATCTGGACAGCTCTCCAGTATATTGGCCAATAAAAGTTTTGCATGAAGTCAGACCATCCTGGAGGCGTGTTCTTGCTTTCAGTCCACCAACTAACAATTTTATAGCCGAGATCTTTTATTGATAGGGAGGTTCCAACGTCACTGGCGTGCCCGTCTTCACCCGATTTTGCTATATGATAAAGATCTCTCTGGTTAGCGTCCTCGCCAAAAAACTTTAGGACCATCTCAGCGCAGGCGGCAAAAGACGTTTTTTCAGAGATTTGCTGGATGTGAGGGACTTCAAGGACAACTTTAGATTTTTTCATACCCTACTTATATTGACATGCATCAATAAAACATTAAGTTTATATATTTAATTCCATATAAAATTAGATTATGCAAAGCAAGGCCGGCTATAACAAAGTTTTCGTGAATTTTGGCTTGTTTATTGTCAGCATTATTGCTGCCTAAAAGCGGCTCTCATTGGCTCTAGTTTCTTCTGAAAGTTTTTATCTGTTTGCATTCTCACTGTCCTTTCTGTTGATTCTATGGCCAATGAGATGGAGGAGGAAATATGGCATATAAAATTGGTGGAGAAAGACCAAGTGGACGTCTTAAAAGAATGGGTGTGACTATAGCAGATTCTACAGCAAGCTATGCAAAGTTGGAAACGCTTGTTGGTTTGCCTGAATTGAGTGGCCCTTTGGCTCAAACATATAGAAACAACCCTGTAGGAAAACTTGCATTAGCAAGAGTTGGCCCGCAAAGATTAGCGCCATATGTAAAAACAGTTTTAAACGGCGCTCAAAAAGACGATTTAGGAAGGCCAGCTCCAACAAGAAAAAGCGTTTTGGCTGAATACCCAGTGGATGGGGAACTCAGGGATTTAATGGAAAAAGATCCTGAGATTGCACGAGCTGTTGAAGGCTCAACTGTGCATCTGGTAAGTGCTGTACACGAAAAGAGGGTGAATGAAGCAAATAGATCTGTTGCATTAACAGATTCGGGTTATTATGGAGCAATATGATCCAGATAGGTCTTTACATAAATCCTATGAACAAAAACTCAAAAAATGGATGGCTGAAAACAATGTGAAAGCTGAGCATATCAGCTTTGAAAAATCAGTGCATACAGTTGAAGAAGCCTGCAGGGAAGCGAACGCAAACCCAGATGATTTTGTTAAAAGTATCTGTATGATAACAACTGGAAGCAGATCCGAAGATCTGCTTCGTCCCTCTGGAGACGGAAAAACAATAATTGCAATTGTCCTGGGTTCAGACAGGGCAAGCACAGAAAGGGTGGCTAAGGCATTGGATATTGAAAGACCGAGGGTCGCGAACCCAGAACAGGCCACAGAAAAGACAGGCTACATAACAGGAGGGACGCCGCCTTTTGGTTATGACGCAATATTCCTAATTGATCCGAAGGTTATGGAAAAGGAAACTGTTTATGCAGGCGGTGGAACTCCAAATTCGCTGATCAGGATAAGCCCGCAAGAGCTGCAAAAGGCGAACAAAGCGCAGATTGTGAGGGTGAGGAAATAAAGTAAGATTTAATAGCCTTTTTATCCAATCAACTAGATACAGCATCAATATAGATCATATGGTGTACAATCCGCAAGAGTTTGAAAAAAAGATTTTGGAATTCTGGGAAAAGAACAGGATTTTCTATAAGCTGGTTGAGAGAAATAAAGGCAAAAAGAAGTGGTTTTTCCTGGACGGGCCTATAACTGCAAACAATCCAATGGGCGTCCACCATGCATGGGGCAGGACATATAAGGATATTTACCAGAGGTTCAAAGCAATGCAGGGTTTTGACCAGAGGTTCCAGAATGGCTTTGACTGCCAAGGCTTGTGGGTTGAAGTGGAGGTTGAAAAGGACCTTGGATTCGGTTCGAAAAAGGACATTTTAAATTTTGGCCTGGACAATTTTTCCAAGGCGTGCAGGGAGCGGGTAGACAAATTCTCCAAAGTCCAGACAAACCAGTCCATAAGGTTGGGCCAGTGGATGGATTGGGAAAACAGCTACTACACTTTTTCCGACACAAATATAAAGTACATCTGGCACTTTCTGAAAAAATGCCACGAAAATGGCTGGTTGTATAAAGGGACAAAAGTGATGCCCTGGTGCATAAGATGCGGGACATCTTTATCTAATCATGAACAGAGCGATGAGGGCTGGAAAGAACTGGTGCACCCTGGTGTTTTTGTCAAGTTTCCTGTAAAGAGACAGGAAAACGAATTCATATTAGTGTGGACTACAACTGCATGGACCTTAAGCTCGAATGTTGCAGCTGCTGTGCACCCAAAATTGGATTATGTTAAAGTAAAACAAGGCGAGGAAATTTATTATCTTTCAAAGGGGTCTGTTAAAGTCTTGAAAGACAGTTACGCTATCCTTGAAGAAATGCCAGGAAAAACTCTAATTGGACTGGAATACACAGGCCCTTATGATCACGTGCCTGCGCAAAAAGATATTGCCCATAGAGTTATTGGATGGGATTCTGTGGGGGATGCAGAAGGGACAGGAATTGTTCATATTGCTCCTGGATGCGGAGAAGAAGATAATGTTCTCGGGAAAAAAGAAAGATTGGCTGAGGTCGCTCCCTTAGACGAATCTGGAAACTATATTGAAGGATTTGGCTGGCTGACTGGACAGAATGTGAGCGGCATAACCCAGAAAATAATTGATGACCTTAATCAGAGAGGGATTCTATACAAGACAGAACCTTACAAGCACAGGTATCCTGTTTGCTGGAGATGCAAACAAGAATTGGTGTTCAGGCTGGTTTCAGAATGGTTTATTTCAGCAGATGAAATAAGGCCGAAAATGAAAAAGGCAGCAAAGAAAGTCAATTGGTATCCAGAGCATGTTGGCAAGATGATGCAGGACTGGCTAGATAACATGGCAGATTGGTGCATAAGCAGAAAGAGGTTCTGGGGGCTTCCACTAATGTTTTTTGAATGTAAATGCGGACAGTTGGAAGTTATAGGGTCTATAGAAGAGCTAAAGCAAAAAACTAAAACCCCTGGAGATGTTGATAAGCTTCCTGAGCTCCACAGGCCATGGATAGATAAAATAAAAATAGCATGCAAAAAATGCCATGAAGAAGTAAGCAGGATACCTGATGTAGGCGATTGCTGGCTGGACGCTGGGATAGTTCCATTCTCAACACTGAAATATCTGGGAGAAAAAAATTATTGGGAAAAATGGTATCCTGCAGACTTTATCTGTGAGATGAGAGCACAGGTCAGGTTGTGGTTTTATTCGATGCTCTTCATGTCAGTCACCCTTGAAAACAGATCCCCGTACAAATCTGTTCTTGCCTATGAAGAGGTTAGGGACGAAAAAGGCAAACCCATGCACAAGAGCGCCGGAAACGCCATCTGGTTTGATGATGCTGTTGAGAAAATGGGCGCAGATGTGATGAGGTGGGTTTATGCTTCCCAAAATCCGCAGTATAATTTGAGGTTTGGGTTTAGTATAGCTGATGAGGCCAGGAAAAAAATAGACATATTCCAGAACCTGGCAAACTATGTGAAGACATACCTTGAAGCCAATAATTTCAGGAAAAAGAAAATAGAAAACAAAGGCATACTGACAAAATGGTTTTTATCTGATATAGAAACTGCCAAGAAATCTGTGGCAGAAAGCATGGATTCTTTGCAGCCAAACAAAGCTTCTGAGGTCCTGGAGAATTTCTTCCTTAACGATTTCTCAAGGTTCTATGTGCATCTCATAAGGGATAAGATGAAGCTTGGTTATTCAAATGGAGATAAAAACGAGGTTTTGCAATCCCTGTATTCAGGAATGCTGGAAACCCTTAAAATGCTTGCGCCGTTCATGCCTTTTATAACAGAGCAGATATATCAAGACTTCTTTAGAAAATTCGAGAAAAAAGAAAGCATCCATCTTTTAAAATGGCCTAAACCAGACAGCACAAAGATTGATGCAAAGTTGGAAGAATCTGTGGAATTTGCAAGGAAAATTGTAGAAGGGATAAATTCATGCAGGCAGGATATGAAAATACCCACAAGATGGCCTCTGGCTGACGTTTCCATATTTCTCAAAGAGCCTCGAGACATGAACAATGTAGCTGAGATAATAGCAACTCTCAGCAATGCAAGACAGGTAAATTTTGCCGCGGAATTAAAAGATGGCAAAGAATTTGAATGGGGGAAAATTAAATTAGGTGGGGTCTTGAAAGATGAAGCCTTGGTCAGGGAATTAATAAGAAAAACTCAGGAGCTGAGAAAGCAGGAGAAGCTGCAGGTTTCAGATACAATAGAAGCCCATTTCAATTCTGATAAAACTACACTGGATATATTAGAGAAGTTTGAGAAGGAGCTTCTCTCCGGGGTCGGCGCCAAAAAGATTGGATTCTCTGAACCTAAAGAAAAGAAAGGCGAGCTTGAATTTGAGGGGAAGAAAGTTGAGATAGGGTTTATAAAAGCCTGATTCTCCAATACTTAAAATGATCTGGTTAGATAGTTACAAAAAAGAGCTGGCAGAACTGAAAGATATCCTGAAATCTAAAAACAAAGTTCTTGTCCACCACAGGGATGTCGATGGGTCGTGCAGCGCAGCGCAATTTCTGAAATTTTTCCCTGATTTCAAGGTGTTTTCTATAAAGGACCCTTTTATCCCTGATGATATTATAGCAGAGCTGATCGAATTAAAACCAGAAGCAATTGTTTTTGTGGATATAGGCGTTGATGAACATCTTGATAGGCTGCTTAGGATAAAAGATGGGTCGCCTAAAAGTAAAATATTCCTGCTAGATCACCATGTTATCCAAAATGACATCACTAAAAATGGGATGGTCCATGTAAATCCGAGGTTCCAGAATTCTGAAAGATATGTTCCAGCAAGCCTAATGGTATTCGATATTTTAAAATGTCTAGGATTCGATAACAAAAAAGATTCATGGATTTCCTGCATTGGACTGATAAGCGATTACGGGCACAAAGACAATAAAGAATTTGTTGAAGATTGCAAGAAAATGTATCCCGGCCTGCTCGAAGCAAAAGAACTCATAGATTCTAAATTAGGGGATTCTGCTAAAACAATATACTCTGCGATAATTCTGAAAGGCGAGTATGGGGTCAAGAAGGTAGTTGATATACTAGTGAAGTCGGAGAAATTCGAGGACTTCGAGAAAAATAAACAGCTGAGAGAGTGGAGGAAAGGAGTTGATAAGGAAATAGAAAAAGTTTTAGAAGATTTTAATAGTAACAAGGAAGACACGGGAAAGATTGTTTTTTTCGAAATAAAATCGAAACTAAATCTGGCTTCTATAATCTCCAACATAATATCAGACAAGTGCAAAGACAGGATAATTGTTATTTCTAAAAAATCTTCTGACGGTTGGAAGATCTCGACTAGAGGGTCGAAAAACAATTCCATTAAAGTAAACTTAGCAGAATCTGTAAAAAAATCAGTTGAGGGAATAGGGTATGGGGGTGGACATCCTCAAGCTGCAGGAGCATTCACTCAAAACTGGGACGAATTTAAAAGAAGGCTGTCCGATGCTCTGAAATGATTATTTGAATTTCATTGACAGAAACAGGTGGTCTTTCTCAAAAGGGTCTAGTTCCATCTTCTCAGAAATTTTGAAATGTTTTTCTAGCTTTTGTATTTCCTGCTTGTAAACCTCTTTCGGGTCTTTTACCACATCCATTGATCTGGATTTTATAACCATCATTGCAATCCCATCTTGCTTCAAGAATTCTTTACAGTTCCGTATAAGAACCTCAGACTGGTCATCAGAAGCAACATCTTGGTATACAACATCGACTTTTTCTACCCAGTTATACTCTTCCGGAAGTTTTGCATTGGCTAAGATAGGGACTATGTTTTTCCTGTTGTTTGCAACTGGATTGAGGTCTCGTATGCATCTTTCGGAGATCTCGACACCGTATATCACTCCTTCTTTGCCTACTATATCAGAAAAAAAGGATGCTGTCTGGCCACTGGCTATTCCCAGATAAAGGATTTTAGATCCTTGCTTTATAGGGAATTTTTTCAAACCTTTGGCAACAGCTGCAGCCATTTTAGAATGGAATGGGTCCCATTCCCTGTATTCTTTTCCCTGTTTTCTAAGTACAGATTTAGCGTATTGTGTATTGCCTTGAACAAGGTTTAATGTGAACAATTTTTTGCCTTCTTTAAATAAACCCTGAAATAGTTCTTCCATGACAGATATGAAAAGCGGATCTATTTAAATCAATCGCCTATTGAGCCTTCGCCTATTAATTCTATCCCTGCATCATTTTCGCTTACTACTACTTTTTTTATGGTTTCTGTTCTCCATCCAGATTTTAATCTATACCAAGTTACAGACCGTCTTCTTTCAGGACCATATTCGACTATAGCCATGTCATCTGAATCTACAAAAAGGTAAGTTTCCCTAAAAAGTGTCCCGTCGTCTCTTTTGCTTTTTATGACACTGTAAGGTTCTCTACTACGTCTTATTTTTAACTCACTATCATAATCTACTGGAGATATACCAGCGCATCCGCCAGATAATAAAGCATATACATTTAAGGCAGCTAACAAACCGCTTCTCCTGCTTCTCATACATTCTGTTTTATTTTTCCCATCTCCTCGTCCAATTCTTTCTTCATCCTTTCAGTGTCATCCCTTCCAGAATAAGCGTCTATTCTGGCTGCAAAGCTCAGTTTTGCTGCGAGTATTCTTGCAACTTTTCCTTTGTTTTCTTTTGTCGCATTTTGTATGAATGGGTGAGCGAAAAGAACTCCAAATTTCGGAGGCTTTCCTCCTTGCTTCAAATGCCTGAATAAAGCCTTTTCAGCTCCTAATAGTTGTATTGTAGATGATGGCATCCTTGCTAGTTTGTCTAAGCCTCCAGCTAATTGCAGTAATCTAGAGGCGAGCAAAGGCCCTCCGATAGCAGAGGTGTTTGGTATTGCTTCTTTTGCAACAGATTCCAGATACTTTTCCAATCTCTTTCTCGACTCGTATAAAGCTGCAATTGATTTTGATATCGACTTTATTGCTTCGACGTCAGACTCCTCGAAATCCATTCCAGATGACGACTTCACTTTAACTTTCTCGTCTTTTATTTTGTCCCTATGGCCGTAGTTGCCTACGATTTCTGCAAATTTTTCATTATCCTGTATTGCTCTCACAACTTCAGGTGAATGCAATCCGTACCATTCTCTTATCCTTTCGACAAAAGTGTTGGTTGTTTTGTCCAGCTCGTCGATCACGCCTATTACACTCATTAGAATTTTATCTTTCTTTGGCTTTTGGAGTTTAGTCTGATTTATTGCTATATTTATTTTAGAGAGAAGTTCATTTAATTCTTGCTGAGAGTCCACGAAACCTAAATCCATGGCAAGCTTCCTCATCTGTTCTTTGACGATTTTGGATGCCAAGTTATCTTTTTCAAAAAATAATGTCAGTCCCGGATATTCGAGCTTTTTATCAGATACGATCTCTTTCACTCCGGAGTTTTTGAGATCTTCTAGAACCTGCTTTTCTTCGTCTGATAGGCCTGAATCCAAAGCTTTAGCTATCTTTTCTGCATCCTTCGGGAAAAATCTATAACTGGCCAGTTCCTTTTTCTCATTATACGCGAATACCCCGATCATCGAGGTTGTTAGATAGGTTTTCATATCTGGCTATATTTGATAGAAAGTATAATAAACACTTATTAATAAATTAAGGTGTAATTGGAGTCTAACAGGCTCAATTAGTCATGCGGGGGTTCCCGAGTGGTCAAAGGGGCAGGACTTAAGATTTGCTTCTTAAGTAATGAGACGTCAATGTCTATGAAATAAGCTATCCTGTGGCTTAGCGCCCTTTTCTGGGAAGTAGACCAAAAAGCGCGCCCGGAAAAAGACGAGCAATGCCTTCGTGAGTTCGAACCTTTCTTTCGGTTCCATTGATGAAAAGAAACGTTCACGAAAGAAATCGGAAATCTCACCTCCCGCACTTCTCTGAGAAATTATAGAATATGGAAACCGAATTAACCTGCCAAGGTTGCTTTCAGAAGTTAGACAAAGAAAACAGAAGCAATTTCATGGAGCATAGGCTTCGAAATCATCACACTAATGAGCTTTGCGACAGGTGCTTGGAGTATTTTGTGATAAAATCGCAGATTTCCAAAGGGTATACAGGATAATATGTTGGCCCTCAAGAAGAATTCAAAAACTTATCCGCTTGTGATTTCGCCTTTTCCCTTTTTTTCTGGTGATCTTCCAAAAAGATTGTCATTTTATCTATTAAAATTTGCTTCAATTCGCCTGAAAGCAATTTACCAGATTTGTATTCTTCCCTTATTTTTTCTATCTTTTTGTTGTCTGGCTCAAACATGTAGTAAAGCATTTGGAACGCCACATCGACATCAGGGTTTCCACCAAGCTTCCTGTGTTTCTCTACTGAGTCTTGTCCACCAGAAAACGCATACTTTAAAATTTTGTGTTTAATTTCATCAGGAGAATCTGTGAGAGCTATGTATGAATAAGGGTCTGAAGAGCTCATTTTATTGCCCTTTAAGCCGACCATGAATTTGTGGTAACTTGCGCTCGGCGGAATGAAGCCGAACTCCTTCATCCTTGAAGCAACCTCTCTGGTCAAGTTTATGTGGGGCTGTTGGTCTATTCCCACAGGAACTAGGATAGGCTTTGGTCCCCCAAATTCAGGTAATTGAGGGTGCAGGATGTCAGCTATTTGCGTAAATACAGAAACTATTTTTCCCGGCATAAGGTCGCCATAAATTCCCTGGAATTCGTTCGCAGTGACCCTTCTAGAAATCAAACCAATTAATCTATAGTAAGCATTTGATTTTTTGGCATCATGGGAACGCGATCCTTGAAAATAGAAATCGCAGTTTTTCGGTTTTAGTCCAAGCGCAATGTAGTTGAGGAGGTACTCCTCTATCGCTGTCTGCCTGAGTTCTTCTAGAGATTTATTTCTCATATTGTAGGCTTCTATGTCAGCAACCAACAAGTATATGTGAGCTCCGAGACTTTGGTAATAAGCGAGCTGATCCGCAACCATCTTATGGCCTATATGGAATTTACCAGATGGCATAAGACCTGTTAAGACAACAAAAGGCTCTCTTTTGCTTATCTTTTCCAGGACAGGGGAAAATTCCCTGGAACCAAAAACAAGGCCACGTCGCATAAAAGTAGGGGCATCTTTTAGTTTCTGATAAGGAAATTTCTCTATCCCGAACTGTTCAACCAACTTATCATAATCTACCTTCCCCTCAACTTCCCAAGGTGTGACTTTGAAGTCTGGCTTTGCTTCTGGCATAGCTATAGTTGACTGGACATATTTATAACTGATTGTGTTTTTACCGGTCCAGATATAGTGATCCCTGACTATTATCACAGAGTTTTTTATCTCTTCTTTCCCAGTTTCAAGCAGATCGTCTAGTTTTTCTATTACAAATTTAGGCGACTGGTTCAAGAGCCTTATTATTATGATCCCTTTGTGGCCTATAGACCTGTTTCTGGAAATATTTCCAAAATTTTGTAGTTTTCTGGCCTTAGAAATTTAACCACAGAAACCGCTATATTCTCATCAATTAAGAATTTCATGCTTATCAGCCTTCGCTGGTTTCCCAGAAAAAATTATGTCCTCGTTTTTTAGAGCCTTGGCTGCATATGTAACAGCTTCCATAACATCGTTTTTCGTTAGATGCGGATATTCTTTTACTATTTCGTGTGCATCCATCCCGGAAGATAAAAGCTCTAGTATAAACTCTACAGAAATCCTTGTCCCCTTTATTATAGGCTTTCCGCTAAGTATTTTCTGGTCGAAAATTATTTTGTTCATAATTGTTGTGACTTCACAAACTCGTAAAGAAATATCCTCCATGCTACCTAGTAACCTGAAAATTTTTGACCTTCTCTAAGAGCTCACTGGCCTTCCTGTTCTTTTCAAAGTGTTTTCTTGTAGGAATCATCAACTCATTTATTTCGATTGCAACAGAGTTTTTCAAATCCATAGGATGGAGTTTGCCCTGTTTGTATATATTTTCAAGTTCAGGATAGCTTGAAATTTCCAGGTTGCCGCCAAACTTCTTCGGTCTCTCTATTTCAAAAGTTTTGAGTTTTCCAAAAACTATATATTTGCAATACTCCATAATCGGGTTCTGTTCGACTTGTTTTTCAGGGCAGTATGCTTTAGATATTTTTCTCTTTATTTCTTCCTCAGTGTCGTCCATGAATATTGCTGTGTCCGGCTTTGATTTTGACATCTTCATTGCTATTGCGCGCTCTTCTGCTGAAATGTTTCCTGGTGGCGGAGCCTGCAGGCCCATAAGCATGTGGTGTGAGATCACAACAGGCTTCCAGAATCCGAGAGACGGTCCAATCTCTCTGGCAAGAACATTGACTTTCCTTTGATCCATACCAAGCTGTGTTATATCACAACCCAATTCAAAAATATCAGCGCACTGCATTGCAGGGTAGATTATCTGCGCAGAACTCAATGCTTCAGATTCCGACCTTCCCATTATTTGCGCACATCTTACCATCCTTTGAACAGTTGTGTGCCTTGCTATCTGTAAAACAGTTTTCCAGTAATCTTTTCCGTATATTAGGTCAGAGGATCTCTTAAATTCGACCTTATCGCTTATTCCGCAAGCTTTCCACACTTCTATAAGGAAGTCTCCTGTAATCTGTATCTTCTCCAAATCCCCACCCATTTTATTATTTGCCCATCCGTGCCAATCAGCAGCAAGCATTTTAAACTTTACACCCGCTTTGACAAGCTTGTTGATTGTTATCGCCCTTAAAATGCCCTGCGCTATTGTTGGTCTTCCAGAAGGCTCGAATCCATCATAAGCAACAGGGTGATCATTAGTTTGCAAAAGATTTCTTAGCTCCTCTTCTGTTATGATCTCCTCTGCTATTCCTTTTATAAGGCCTAATCGTGTCTCAAGGTCCATAACTCTATTTCTCCTCAACGCTTAAAATATGTATTTATTCTTTTCTGGCATAAATATGCTAATGGCCGCAGACTCCAGAAGAAAACTTATTGAATCTCGTGCTAAGGGAACCGCAGAAGATTTGCTTGCTTATTTACAGGAAATGGGCGTTGAGCTGCCTGTTAAGCCAGAAAATACCAGGAAGACAAATCTATATATCGCCGGCCAGGAACCTTCCGGTTGCCTGATTGAAGAAGGCGGAGACACTTATACAAGAGGCAGGAATGGGGGAAGGATTATATTTGCCAATGCGAATCCTCGCGTAGTTTACAGCAAAACGCCTGAGGGGGAAAAAATCAGGAGGGTCGTCTACCACTTGGCTGGAATTATATTTGTCAGAAAGGACGACCCCGGAGCAGACATAGACGAATTTCCTGGAAAATACCCTTCTGCGACTGATCCAAAAATGAGATTCTCCCTGACGGAAAGCGCGGCAGAAAGGATGGAGAGGCTTACAGGAAGACCAATAGACCTCGATGAAGGTGGATACAAAAAAGAAGGAGCAAAGGGGATGTCTGCCAAGGAGACTGATCCAAAAAGGGAAGATCTAGAGGATAGACTAAAAGATTTGTTTGCTGAGGTTGCCAGGCAAAAACAAACCTGGGATTCTAACAACGATATGGATTTCGGATCTGGTTTTGAGCTTTCAGCAATTGGTTATGAAGACCCTGACGCAGAGAGGTTGGAAAAAATAGACAGAGAGCTTTCTTCTGGTAGAGTGGCCGGCGGAGGGTTTTCTGAAGAATTCCAAGCAGCCAGAATAATAATGATTGGAAAAGGCGGCGAAGAAAACTGGAAAAGGGTTTTTAGAAATCTCTTGCTTGAAGATGAGAAGACATCAATAGCCTATTTGAAAGGAATTTACAACTACTAGTTTTTATAGCCACCAATCAATTAATTTAGTTTATGATAGAAATCAAATTCCTCGGAGGGGCTTCAGAAGTTGGTAGGTCAGCCTTCGTGGTTGATACAGGTGTGGAGAAATTCCTTTTGGATTACGGGCTTAATGCACATTCATTTTCTTTTCCGCTGCCTCCGCCTTTAGAGTTGGATGCAGTTTTTGTGTCGCACGCACACTTGGATCATTGCGGGATGCTCCCTGAACTATACGGAAGAGGCTATTTAAAAAATACTTTTGCAACTCAGACTACTCACGAACTTTCCAATCTTTTGATAAGAGATTCAATAAATATCCAAGCGAGAAAGGGGATAGCACCGCTATACTTAAAACATGATCTTGCAAAGCTGGAAGACAATTCCAAAAGCCTGAAACTTAAGCACCCTCTGGAATTTGCAAAATCTGTTGTTGAGCTAAGAGATGCTGGGCATATTCCAGGATCTTCCATGGTTTTGATTGATTCTGGGACGAAAAGGCTTCTCTATACAGGTGACATCAAATATCTGCCTACTGATTTGATGAACGGCCTTGACAGAGATGTTGTTGACATAGACGCTCTGATGATAGATTCCACTTACTCTTATGCAGACCATCCTGACAGGGATATGTTAATTGAGAGCCTGAGAGAAGAGGTGAAAAAGATTATTGAAAATGAAGGGACTGTTTTACTGCCAAGTTTTGCTATTGGGAGGACTCAGGAAATGCTGCTGGTTTTGTCGGAAATGAAAATACCTATTTACTTGGATGGGATGGGAATAGAAGCCACCAAGATGATTCTGAATAATCCGACGTCTATCAAAGATCCTGAAAAACTAAAA
Source organism: uncultured archaeon (assembly GCA_964476045.1). Taxonomy (GTDB): domain Archaea; phylum Aenigmatarchaeota; class Aenigmatarchaeia; order QMZP01; family JACQNV01; genus CAYYYJ01. The sequence continues at coordinate 24,851 of CAYYYJ010000007.1, forward strand.
AAGGCTTTTGGCAGGGCGCATAAAATAGAGGATCCTATAGAGAGAAAAAAGGTTCTTGAGCAACCTTCGATTGTCGTAGCTTCTGCAGGGATGCTGCAGGGAGGCCCTATGCACTATTATCTCAGAAAGCTTTACAAGAAAGAGAATTGCCTCATAGTTTTCAATGGATATCAAGCCGAAGGGACGTCTGGGAAGACCCTTCTAGAAAAACACAGGTTTATTTCAGGGGCAACTGACATAGATGTGAAGATGCAGGTTAAGTACATGGATTTCTCTGCTCATATTGGAAGGGGAAATTTATTCAAGTTTATAGAAAAAGTGAACCCGAAAAAAATTATTCCGGTCCACGGAAGCCATATTCCAGATTTCGTGGCAGAGCTGAAGGATAAAGGATTTGATGCCATTGCTGTTCAGAATGGGGACTCTGTAAAGATTTAGGAATTGGTTTTTAATTTTTCGACAAATCCTTTCATTTCTTTTTGGTTCAGTGGTTTTCTATTGTCTGGGTCTACTAGCAAATTGTTATAGAGTTCTTTGTTATTAATATCGTTTTTTATTCTTGGGCATACATGAATGTGAAGATGATTTATACTCTGACCTGCATCGATGCCATCCTGTATTACAACATTAAAGGATTTGGATCCATATGTTTTCTTCAAAATTTGGTAAACTTTTCTGAGAGATAGAAATATATCCACGACCTCACTTTCTTCAATTTCATCAAATGACTCTACATGCCTTTTTGGAATGATTAGAACGTGGCCAGGAACAACAGGTTTTATGTTTGCTAAACAAAGACTTCTTGAATTTTCGTAGAAAGAATTTTCTAATCTAACTTTCGGATCACAGAAAGGGCAATTCATATTCTTTATTATCCAAATAGCTATTTATGATATTGGTAGATGGGTCTCAGGGCGAAGGCGGTGGCCAGATTCTAAGGACGGCCATTGGCTTGTCTGCAGTAACAGGAAAGCCTGTGAAAATATTTAATATTAGAAAAGGCCGGCCGAACCCCGGACTGCAAGCACAGCATCTTGTTGGGATAAAAGCTGTTTCTGAGATTTGTGAGGGTAAGTTGAGAGGAGCTGAGCTGGGTTCCACAGAAGTTGAGTTTACTCCGGGGAAAATAAAAGGCGGGGAATACATATTTGATGTGGGAACTGCTGGAGCAGTAACCCTGGTTCTACAGTCAGTTGTTATACCGGCAATTCATGCTAACAAAGAAATTAGTTTTGAAATAACAGGAGGGACACATGTGAACTGGTCGCCGAGCTTTGACTACTTCCAACATATTTTTTGCGGCTGGATGAAAACTCTTGGAATACAAATAGAAGCAGAAATTTTAAAATATGGGTTTTACCCTAAAGGTGGCGGGAAAGTTAAAGTTAAAATAATTCCGGGAAGTCTGAAAAATCTACAGCTCACAGACAGAGGGGATTATTTAAGGACAGATATTTTTTCTGTTGCGTCCAAGGATCTGCAGAAAAACAAAGTAGTTGAGAGGCAGGTACAGGGGGCTGAAAAGATTTTGAAAACAGAAAATCAGGTATCTTCTTACGTTGATTCTTTTTCAACAGGGACATCTGTCCATATGCACTCGCATTATAAAAATAATTGGTGTATGTTAGGCTCTTCTGTTATTGGCGAAAAAAACAAACCAGCTGAAAAAGTTGGAGAGGAGGCTGCTGCGCTCTTGAAAAAACAGATGGATTCTGGAGCAACAGTAGATGAATATATGTCAGACCAGATACTCCCTTTTCTGGCGCTTGCAAAAGGAAAATCAGAGTTCATTACTTCCGAGCTGACCAAACACGCAGAAACAAACATATGGGTTATAAAGAAGTTTCTGGATGTGGAGTTTAAGGTGGATTGTTTAGAAAATGGGGTGAAGATAAGCTGCGACGGAGTTGGTAAACCTTTATAAGTAAGCTATTCCAATTGTAAGATAGTAAGATCAGGAGTGAATTATGGAATTGGAAACCGTAAGAATGTCGTCAAAGGGTCAGATAGTTATTCCACAAGATATGAGGGAACAACTTCATGCGGATGAAGGAACTCTTTTCATGGCTCTCAGGAACGGGGATACCATAATACTTAAAAAAATAGAGACGCCATCAAGAGAGGAATTGATGAAAAGGATTCAGGCTATGGCTAAAGAAGGTAGGGCGAGGCTTGAGAAAAAGGGGTTAAAAGAATCTGATATACCCATGCTTGTCGAAAGGGCAAGGAGAAGTTAACTCATATATGCGCCTTGTTTTCGATACAAATATTCTGATTTCTGCAACAGGGTGGGAAGGAAGTGTTTCAGAAAAACTTACGCTTAAAATGGTCGAAAGCGGATTCAAAATATTTACATCCCAAGAGATACTTTCAGAGTTCCATAAAGTCCTTGTCAGGGATTTCCACTATAATTCTAAACAGGCGACTGAGAAGATAGAAGGCATAAAACCGCTATTTATTATCGTGGAACCGACAAACAGGGTTATAGCCATTGCAGCAGATCCCAACGACAATAAAATAATCGAATGTGCTTTGACGTGTTCAGCTGATTACATAATCAGTTATGACAAACATTTATTGGATATAAAGCTTGGTTCAACCACCGGTCATTGGTTCTGTTGGTTCAATAGACCGGTGGTATTTCTGTGAAAGAACTTTGCAAGCGTCACTTCATATCTTTTTGTTTTGAGCCCTTGGTTAGCTATGTACGCCCTTAGCTGTTCGGGCTCTCTGCCCATGCTGTCAGCGTAGATTGTGGGCGACCACAACCCGGACCCCCAGAAATATTTTTTCTTGATCCCTGGAAACTCCTGGAGGAGTTTCCTTGCTGTTGTGCCCTTCAGCTTTTTTGATATCGCGTCGACGCTGAGCGATATCCGCACCCAGCGGATATCCATGTGGACATGGTTCCTGTCAAAACCGACCAACAGGATCTCTATGCCTGCGTCAGCTGCTGCCTCGAGGCAGCAGCTCTTCGCATCGCTGTTTGAACTCCACAATGTCAAAGACATTGTGGCAATATTTTATTTTGAAGCACATGTGAGCTTCCATCCTGAAAATGCTTGAACTACCTCTGACAAAATCTGACATAACAAACCTCCGAAAACTTTAAGAAGTAGCCCCTCGTATAACTAAGCAAAACACTAGCTGTGCAGGGGCTACTTCGATCCCTGTACCTGCCAGTCCTTCGGCTGGCAGGTCATTTATTTTATTTTTGTGAGAACTAGCTTATCCGTCTTCGGTCTTTATCCACTGGTCAATAGACCAGTGGTATTACGGTTATAAAAGAGTTTAGAGGGATAAAGATAATCAGGCCTGAAGAGGCGATGAAACTTTTTTAGTTTCTTATCGTCGTTGCCTTGGAAAAACGGGGGAGATATTTTGTAGCGGCGTGAAGTAAGGAAATCTATTTATATATCCTTACCTAATAATTGGCTATGATAGAAGAGAGTTTAGTTACATCAAAAGGGCAGATAACAATACCCAAAAGCATAAGGGACGCCTTGAAGATAAGGGAAGGGTCTAGAGTAATGTTTATACTTGAACATGGCGAAGCTGTCATGCTCCCTAAAATAAAAGACTCTTTCTCTGCTTTAAAGGAATTGAGAAAAGAAATTAGTTTTACAGGAGAGGAAATAAAGCAAATGATAGCAGAGTCTAAAAAGGAATGGGGCAAGCTTGCGTAATGTTCTTCATAGACAGTTGGATCTGGATAGAATATTTTTCTAAAGGCAAGAAGTCGGAAAACGCAGAAGCTGTCATCGAAATGCTAAAACAAGATACAGGCATTATCTCCACATTTGTTCTCACCGAAACCAGATATGCAATAACAAAGAAATTCGGAATCCATCAGGCCAACCATTTTTTACAGATAATCAATAGCATTGCAAATCTAACTATATTACCGCTTACACCAACTGTTGCTGTGTATGCTGCCGACTTGAGATCGAAATACTATTCTAAAAAGAACCAACTTTCTTATGGCGATGCCATTCACTTGTCAACGTCTGTTCTAAGCGATTGCAAAACATTCTATACAGGCGACCCTGATTTTTTGGATATAGAGGAGATAGAAGTGAGGTTTGTTTAATTGTTCTAGAAGGAAAAAATGAATCACCAAGAACGGGTTGAAATTGCGAATAAGGTTATAGGGAAGATGTCCAGGAGTTTAGAAAAAGACTTGTTCTTGTAAAAAGTTGAAATCATAAATGTAACTCCACAACATCCCCGTCCTTTAATTTATAATCTGCGCCAAGAGCCTGGCCAGGGAATTTTGAGGACCCCCAGACTTTTGCGTACTTAAGATGGCCTTCCCACTTCCTGTTTATTTTTCTTGCAATGTCAGCAACTGTAGTCGACTTTTTCATTATCAAGGGTTGTTCTGTATCAGCTTCTTTTCCAACAGGTTTTAGATAAATTCGCAGCAAGCCCAGTTTCTCCCAGACTTTTGATTTTAATTCTTCGAGGCCCTTTTTCTGCTCGCTGGAAATCAGGACAGCTTCTGGGAAATTTTTCTTGAGCTCTTGGGCTCTCTTCGAATCTATCAAATCAGATTTTGTAATTACTATTAGGGATGGGGCATAAACCCTATTTGATTTCATTGCATCAATAAATCTGTCTATATCTGGGTCTTCCCTGAGCAATACATCTGCGTTAATGATCTTGAATTCTTGTAATATTGATTTTATACTGTCCTCTGTCAGGTTTTTCAGTTTTCTTGTTGACCCGACTGTTATTCCGCCGAAAGATTTTTTGCTGAACTTTATTTCAGGCGGATCTCTATCTAACCTGAAATTAGAATTATACAATTCTTTTCTCATAATTTCTATTTCTTTTTCAGCTTTGGGGGCAGATGCGATAAGCAAAACCAGATCTGCGATTCGTGCGACTGAAAGGACCTCCTTTCCCCTGCCAGCGCCTGAACTAGCGCCTTCGATCAGGCCTGGCAGATCCAAGACCTGTATGTGCGCTTTGTTGTATTCTAATACTCCTGGGACAACATCGATAGTTGTGAAATCGTAGGCTGCTACTTTTGAAGAGGCGTTTGTTATGGAATTCAGGAGGGTGCTTTTGCCGACAGAAGGGAAGCCTATCATCAGGATTGTTGAATCCCCTGTTTTCTTCAGCCCATAACCATATCCATGCGCTCCACCGCTTTGTGATTGTTGCTTTTCTCTTAGATTGGCTAGCTTTGCTTTCAGCTTTCCAATATGGCCTTGAGTATGCTTGTTGTATTTTGTTCTTGATAGCTCTTCTTCTATTTCTTTTATCTGGGCAGCTGCGCCTGTTAGCTCTTCTTCTTTATTTTCTTGTACCATATAAATTTCCGAATGCCGCTTTAGTTAATTTTCTTTTCTCTTCATCTACACGTTTATTTTTTTTTGTCATTTTTCTCCAATCGCGTATTCCTGCTAGGCCTTTATTTGAGAAAAAATATCTGAAGTCTAGATGCATATCTTTTTTCTTCTCTTTGAGATTATTGATGTGGAAGAAATAAAGGCGTCTGTTCTCTTCTATTGTTACATAAGCCTTTTCAGATCCGTATAGCTTTTTCAGATCCTTGTTATTTATTTTTTTAAAATTCGTGTTGGATTTTCCGACCATTTCTTCCATTATGCTTTTAATTTTGTAATCAGGCGATTCGAGAGGTATAAAATGTATATGAGCATGGGGAACTGATTGGCCGAAAATACCGTATTCTATTAGAAAAGGTTTGGAAAACTTACTGGATATTTTTTCTATCAGACCAGACTTTATTTTTTGGAATTCTTTTTCCATGGGTTTTGGAATTTCTGCAAAACATCTATAATGGTCTTTAGGGATTAGCATTACATGGCCAGGAGAGATTATGGCGAGCCCGACTTTCACGAAAAAATTGTCTGTTTCTAGAAGGATGTCATCCTTTATTTTTTCCTTGTCACAGAAAATACAGTCTTGCATTGCAGATATTGAGTTCTAGCTTAATATTTGTTTAGAAGTAGCTGAGAGGCAGCTGGAGCTATTGCTACCTCTCTGAGTAGGTATCTAGTTCGTCAAAGAACTATTTTCCTTGTACTGGTTGCTCAGGATTTCCCTGAAGAAGAAGTGGAGAGCCTGGAGTGATGAATATGATTTTATACTATTCATGTAAGTTTTGATGTCTGAATGCTCTACATTTTCTTTTCCCATAGTATTTAGGAAATCTTCTATCTGTTGGACGTAATTTTCTATTGTTTTTAGAGTGAAATCTCTTCTCACCATTTCATTTACAACCTGACTTAGTATTGGACCGTACCTGCCTTCTATTGTTATTCCTGATTGTAAGCCTGTCATGTGTTACACCTCCTTTCAGCCCTTTTCTTTAAAGGGACGAAACCGATAGTTAAAGGGACGACACTGAGTTGAAGGGACGAGATTGATCTTGTATCAATTGTAAAGGATCAATCTCCACCATCTTCGATCAGTGTCCACCTGAATCCCAATTGTATAAGATCGGTTTCCATCCTTCAGAAAAGGTTTGAGATCCCAAAAGAAAGGGACCTCCTCTTAAGCATCAATAACCAGGTGAGCACAACTGGGTTGGATTAAGGGGAGGACATCACCTTTCGGTTTTGTCGGCCTTTTCACCTCTCATGCATCGCTGGTTATATATAAAAAGACAATGATTTGCACCATTATCTTTCTAATAAGAACGTCGTTTTTGGGGTGTATATATCTGATCCAAGGGTAGCTTTCCGCTATTCCGCTAGAACAAGAAATCGATATACAGAGGACTAATTTTAACGGAATACAGTTTCCTCTAGTAAACGGTGTTATTTAGCCTGTGAGAGGCACTTCAATATCCTCTCTCAGCAATCTCCAGCCGATTGTAGGTTCGAGTAGAGAGTCGGATGTAAAATATTGAGAGACTTGTTCTAGGATCTCGGAGGTTACATAAGTCGGATACAGTTTTACTAATTTACTGCAAACCCCAGCCAATAAGCTAGCTGCCTTTTTTCTTGCAGCCTCAAGTCTTTTTTCGTTTGTTCTTCCACTTATTAGAATACCGTATCGCCTTCGATCTTTGTGGTCTCTGGTTGCCATAGTAGATTGGTGTGTTGGTACGAAATACAAAACCGTATTAACTGCTGATTGGCTCAGATCAGGGCTCTCTCCAATTTCTTGTTCGAGATCAGCTCTAGCTTGCCTGTAGTCTAGGTCATCAGCTACGCACAAAACAGCCTGCGCCAATTGCGTTCTTTCTCCATAACTAATTTTATAACTCCTATTATCTCTAGCAATTGCATCCTCTACGCAATCTTCTTTGAATGGCCCTTGCTCAGCAGAGATTATTCTGGTTTCCCGAAAACCCATTAGAATAATCCTATTTCTGTGGTGGGCTGCCGCTTCTCGATATTCTCTTCCTGTAACAAAATCCACAATTCTCGATAACTTTGGCATAGAAAAAATCTCTGTAGTTTCCTTTAGATGTAAAAAATAAATAGGCGAGAAAATTTTCAGACAGCCTTGTAAACTGTCCATCTTCCTTCCCCAGAAGTTGAGATAAGGCTGTAAGCTTGTAATTTATCTAGATAGTTTCTCACAGTCCTATCAACCTGAGGCTCTAGATTTTTTTCTTTGCAGAGAGAAATGTATTTTTGATGGAGCTCTGCCGATGGGATCTTTTTTATTGACTTGATTATGCCGTACAGAATTTTCTGGTGTGTATTCAGGTTTCCAAGTGTTTTTCCTTGCTCCAAATAAACTGATTTTGGGACTGCTTTTTCGATATGGAGATCTCCTATATTCGCTGCGTCTTGATTTTCAGCCGTCTCTGCAGCTGATCGCAGGATTCCTATTGCTTTTCTAGCGTCCCCGTTTGCGCTTTCTGCTATCCTACTTAATTGTAAAGTTGTTATGACATCTGGAACCAGTCCCCACTCAACCCTGTCTTTCAGTATGTCAGTTATTTCTAACTCAGAATAAGACCTGAATTCAATTCGCTCTATATTCTCCAGCCTGCTTCTTATCCTGGGATCTGCATCATAAAGTATTGTCTCCTTATTCGCAACAAGGATAATGCAGATTTCCGGTGTCGATGCGAGATCGTAAAGGATTTTATCATCTTCTAGCTGATCAGCTTCGTCCAAAATTATCACGCAGGGCCTGTTTTTTATTTTCTGCCTCAACAAATCGAGAAGCTCGTCTGTTGGCGTCCCTTTCCTGTGGATGAAAACTTGCCCTAGAGATTGCAGAATATTGTAAAGGATTTTGAATCTTGATGGATACAGCCAGCAATTGATGTAAACAGAGACTACAGGTGCATACGCTTTCAATTCATCAACAACATACTGTGTCATCGATGTTTTGCCTGTTCCAGGAGGCCCGTAGATAAAAGAGTTTCTTGCTATTTCTTTTTCTATGAGAGGCTTTAGATTATCTCTTATTGCATGGAGCTGTCCGTCCCTGTGGATGATCCTTCTAGGGATAAAGGTTTCTGTGAGAACTCTGAGATCTTTGATTATTGTATTGGATTCGTACATATAACAGTGTTATTAGAGATTTGCTTGGATAGCGGAACTCCCGTAATTCCTCTAAATAGAACTTAGTTCAGGACGTATATAAATCACGAAACCAATAAATAGTAACCCAGAAGATGGCACTTAAATGGTTCCATCAGCTTCTAAGAGTTGATTAAAATGAAAAAAACCAGCAAACTAAACCCGTACAAAGTGATTCTAGAAAAATGCTTGGCAGTAAGATCTGGGGAGACCGTGCTAATTGTTACAGACAAGAAAAAAAGGCCTATTGCAAATGCCCTTCTCGAAGAGGCAAAGGAAATAGCCAAAGAGGTGGGTTTAGTCGAAATAGAGGAGAGGAAATTCGATGGGCAAGAACCTCCTGAATTTGTTTCTGCTGTAATGAAAAAATGCAATGTCGCTTTCCTTGTTACATCAAAATCTCTCACGAATACGAACGCGAGAAGGCAAGCCTCTGAGATAGGCGTCAGGGTAGCTTCACTCCCGGGGGTAACAGAACAGACACTCACTAGGGCTATACTCACAGATTACGATTACATAGACAGATTAAATAAAAAAGTAATGGAGCTTTTGCTGAGGGCAGAGAGTGTTACTGTTCAGGCGCCCAAAGGAACAAGCATAAAATTCAGAGTAGATCCTAACAGGCCTTTGATTAATGATAATGGTCTTTTCCAAGGGGAAGGAGTATTCGGTAGCCTGCCTGCAGGGGAAGTCTATTTAGCTCCTATTGAGGGGACTGCAGAAGGTGTTATAGTTGTAGATGGATCCTGTTTGGATGAAGTTGTCGATAAGCCTATCAAAATGGGGGTTAAAGCAGGCCGCGCAGAAAATATAACAGGCGGCAAGACAGCTAAAAAGCTATTGGAGGCTCTTACGCCGTTCGGACAGGAGTCGTTCAGTCTAGGCGAATTTGGTATAGGAACAAACCCAAAAGCAAAACTCACAGGAAGCAAGTTAGAAGACAATAAAGTCATAGGGACCTGCCATTTCGGATTAGGCAACAATCTCGCAGCAGGGGGAAAAGTCTATGCAAAGAGCCATGTTGATTCTGTGATAAAGAATCCCACAATAATGTTTGACAAGAAGAAGATCATGCTGAATGGGAAGTTTTTATTAGGGAAGATATAAAGGATTGTACACGATTTCCCAATAAGCCTTAAAATCTATTTATACTACCCGGTACAAGTCTAGTTGATTATGACAGATGAATATGTCGAAAGAGAAGCCGCATTTGTGAGTAGGCAATTAGAAAGAGCAGAAAGAGCTCTGGCACATGGAGATGGAGACACGCTATACGATGCTGAACACCAATTACGAAAAAGAATGGCCACTTTCCCTGATGCTTATGGTCAAGCTAAACAACTTGTAGATGCATATGAACTTGATCTTGCCAGAGGAATTTGTGGCTCAAAACCGGTTTGGGATGCCTTACCAGAACTTAGGAGATTATACAATCTAGCAGAAAAAAGGGGAACAGAAAATAATCGAGAAATTCTAGCTCTAATCAGTGACGCTGAAAGAAACCTTCAGGCCATAGACGAGGCTAGCTAAGACTTATTAACATCTCATCACTATTTCTAACATGGACTACTCAATCGCATGCACGAACTGCGGAGAGACGAATTTCAGAGTTGAAAACGATATTTCTTATATCACAGGAAAATCTGGTTTCCATGTTTGCAATAACTGTGGGTTTAGCTCTCTCAAATTCCCTAAAGTGGCTAGAGTAGAGATAGAGATGCTGAAGAAAAAGTTTTCAAAACGTCCCAGCCATTTCTTCAAAAACGAGCCAGACAGATCGAGGATGTACTTTTATATTCTGTTTTTGCTTGCCATTTTGTTGGGGCTTTTGCTTACTTTTAGAGTATGACTATGAATTCTAAAGAGAAAGTTAACACGGCTAAAAAGATTCTGCAAGAATGGGTTGATAAACAAAGCCATGAGCGTTGCTGGTATTACCCGGACTTATTTAGAAAATTGATTGAGATCTTTGAAATTAACGTGTCTAAAAATCCTAATCTACCACCTCTAGAAGAATTCAAAAAAGGCTGTGAGAAGTATCAACAAGAAGAATACAAATAAATTAGGATTATTATCTCTAGGAAGTTAATTTCCTGTTAAGATACTTTTAAATATCCTAAAGGAAATAATACTGATACGTCTAAATTTGATATGGCTGAAGAATACGATGTTATTATTGTTGGCGGAGGTCCTTCAGGATCCACAGCTGCAATGTATCTGGGAAAAGCTGGGAAAAAAGTCCTTCTTGTCGATAAAGCTTCTTTCCCGCGAGATAAGACTTGCGGTGATGCGCAAGGGAGAAGGGCTGCAAACATAATGAAGGAGCTTGGAATATACGAAGGGTATACGCAGCTACCTGGCCAGAAAATTTACGGCCTTACTTTAAGCTCTCCTGATGGGACGCAAGTACATTTAGATGTTGCTGACAGGAACGCACCTGCTCCTGGATATGTTCACAAGAGAAAAGTTTTTGATGGATTTTTGTACGAGAGCGCAAAGAAAATTGTCCCAACAAAAATGATGCAGGTAAAAGATGTGATAGTTGAAGATGGATTTGCAAAAGGGATTAAAGGCATCAATGAACAAGGGCAAGAAGAAGAGATTAGAGCAAAATTAATTTTAGGTGCTGACGGGGCTCTGAGTGTTGTTGCAAGAAAATTTGGTTTAGCTAACAGCCCTTCAGAACACAACATCTCTGCTTTAAGAATTTATTACAAAGGAATAAAGGGGATGACAGACAGGATTGAAATTCACTTAGTAAAAAGTTTGATCCCCGGATATTTCTGGATTTTCCCATTACCTGACGGAGAAGCAAATGTCGGTTTAGGTATGATAATCAGCGACATGCAAGAGAAAAAAATAAATTTGAAGCAGGCTGTTCTGGATGAAATACAGAAAAATCCTTTATTCAAAGATAGATTCGCAGGCGCGCAGATAGTAGACGATGTGAAAGGCTGGACTTTACCTGTTGCAAGCTATAGGAGAAAATCTTATGGAAACGGATTCCTCCTATTAGGAGATGCGGCAAGTTTGATCGATCCTCTAAGCGGTGAAGGTGTTGGAAATGCAATGATCTCTGGGAAACTAGCTGCAGAAACTGTGATAGAGGCTCTGAAAAAAAATAAATTTGACGAAAAATTGTTGAAGAAATACGATAAAGCCTTGTGGAACACAATAAAAGACGAGATTAAAACAAGCTACCGGGTCCAAAGATTAGGAAAGAAATTCCCAAAACTAATTGACAAGCTGATGAAGAAGTGCAATGAAAGCGAAGAATTCAGAAAAGAGATGGAGCATTTATTACCTTACACCGGTGGGCGAAAGAAAATAGGATCAGTTGAATTCTTGAAGATGCTGAGGGCGAGTTAATTAGTCTCGAGTCGAGTTTTTTCTATGCGTTTTATCTATTTAAAAAAGAGCTGTTAATACTTTAGATACGCGGGGGTACCCAAGTGGTCAAAGGGGCTAGGCTTAGGTTTGCTAAGAGCCATGCTCAGAATTAGCTATTAAGATACCTAGTGCTTTAGTAGCTTCGTGAGTTCGAACCTTTCTTTCGGTTCCATTGATGAAAAGAAACGTTCACGAAAGAAATCGGAAATCTCACCTCCCGCATTATTTTATTTTTTTATGAAAAAGGAAGAAATAGTTTCCACAGTTAAATCGCTGAACCTACCAGAAAATTCTTACGTGGTTTTTGGAAGCGCTCCATTAGCTGCTGCCGGATTACGCGAGGCAAATGATATTGATCTGCTTGTGTCAGAAAAGGTTTTCGCTGAATTACAGAAATCAGGATGGAAAGAAGTGCACAAAAGTTCTGATGACAAACCGTTAGTTCACGATGTTTTCGAGGCGCACAAAAACTGGAATTTTAGCCAGTATAGTCCAACACTTGAGAACTTGCTCAAAAGCGCAACAATAATAGAGGGTATCCCTTTTGCTTCTATTGAGGAAGTTAGAAAATGGAAAGTTGCTTCTCGAAGGCTGAAAGATCTGAGGGATATAGAGCTTATTGATAAGACGATGCTAAAAAATAGTATATAACCACATCCCACAATTTCTTATTAATATTCTATACAAGTATATTTAGCGATGGCCGCTATGGTGTAAATGGTTAATACCAGCACAACGGCAGCATACGGGCCAGATAAACAATGGTCTTGTTTGTCCTCGAATGTGGAGCCTTTGGTCCGAGTTCGAATCTCGGTAGCGGCCCTGAAAATCTCCCATACCTATAAATCGATGAAAAGCTAAAACCCCCGAATATCACTTATTAATCAAACCACTAAACAGGTGATTAATCTCTCCCTCGCCCAACCGAAAAACAGCTTTAGGCGACACAAAGCATTTAAATATCTTAAGTCATAAAACATATTGCATTAGTTGAACTGGGAGCAGGCAACTGTTTTTACCGGAAATGTAACTGATTTTTGGACCGAAATAGATCTAGAAAATCTATTTCATTTTAACTCGAACCTGATGATAATCTAGAATTTAAGTTTTAGGTTTGACCCTGTGAAATTTTATTGAAATAGGGATGGAGGTAACAGGAAAGCAACCCCGCATAATTCCGGTTGATCCTGCCGGAGGTCACTGCTATCCGAATACGACTAAGCTATGCGAGTCCTGGGTTAAACCAGGGCGAACTGCTCAGTAACACGTAGTTAACTTAACCTTATACCTGGAGTAATCTTGGGAAACTGAGGCTAATGCCAGATAGGTAATAGTTGTTGGAATACTCTATTACTCAACGTAAGGATGGGACTGCGGCTTATCAGGCTGTTGCCAGTGTAATGTAAGCCTTTTCTTTCTAAAGAAAGAAAATCCTTAAGGGAAAAGAAAGGCTTTTGGCTTTTACAATACTGGCAAACCGATAACGAGTACGGGCCTTGAGAGAGGAAGCCCGGAGATAGGTAGTTAACTTTATATTCTCTCGAGACAATAAATATAATATGAGAGAAGAGGCTCTATCTCGTTTTCTAGGATATCTGTTCAGCGACGCTTCATTTAAAACAAAGAAAAGCGGTCAATATGAGGTTACCATAGAGTGTGCTGACAAATCAATAGTAGAGGATTTTGCAAATATCTGTAAAGAATTGCTACAAAGAGAGATTGGCAAAATACATTCTAGAAAACGGTCTGAATTTTGGCGAGAGACATATACATTTACGTGTAAAATAAACAAGGTCTTTGCCAAGAAACTGATAGAACTTTCACCAACATATAGAACAAAACCATATAAACCTTACAGTAGAGAATTTCCAGAGATCAAAATACCGAAATTAATATTCAACAATAGTGGAAATCTTAGAAATTTTCTGCAGGCTTTAACAAATAGTGAGGGAAGTGTGCATTTCAATGTATCTAAAAATAGAAACTGGTACATTATAACACGATACGTGAAGATAGCTTGTTCACATCCAACGCTTTTGTTTAATGTTTCAGAGATGTTGAAATCACTGAAAATTAGGAATAGGCTACATCCAAAAACCGTGCCTTTGTCTGTTCTTATACAAGGCAAAGATTCTATGATTAAATTCAGGGATAATATAGGATTTATGAACGGTGTAAGAGTTGGCAACTCAGGTAAATGGAAAGGTGAGGAAAAAAGAAAAGTGTTAGAAGCTGCCATTAAGACATTTGAAATTCCTCATGGTCAGCTTCAAACTTTTCATGAGATGGACGATATTTATACTTTTTTGAAAGTTAACTACCTTCCGAGTGGATTCTGAGACATTAATCCAGGGTCTACGGACTGCAGCAAGCGCGAAAACTTCTCAATGCACGCAAGCTTTTTAGGAAAAAGCTTGAGCAAAAAAACGGCCTAGAAAGCTGTGTAGAAGTGTGAAGAGGGAATTTGGAGTGCATTCACTTTTAGTGGATGCTTTTGTTTAGTTTAGAAAACTAGGCGAATAAGGGGTGGGCAATACGGGTGCCAGCCGCCGCGGTAATACCCGAGCCCCAAGTAGTGACCACGTTTATTGGGTTTAGAGAGTTCGTAGCCGGTTTTGTAAGTTCCTAGTGAAATACCATGGTTAACTATGGTGCGAGCTAGGGGTACTGCAAGGCTTGAGACTGGGAGAGGTCAAGAGTACTGCTAGGGTAAGGGTAAAATTATACCCTTTCTTTTCCAAAAGAAAGGTATAACCAAAGAAAAGGTTATGTATATGACATTCTTATAATCCTAGCGGGACTACCTGTGGCGTAAGCTTTTTAGGAAAAAGCTTAAGCAAAAAACCTGAGAGCTTACACAGAAGGCGCTTGACTGGAACAGATCTGACGGTGAGGGACGAAAGCTAGGGGAGCAAATTGTAGAAGGGCGAATTTATATCCTGAGAAAACAAAAGGGGTATATGGGGATTAGAGATTTGCTTATGCTAGTTCCTTTTCTTTTGTCTGATGGAGGAATGTCTCCAAAAGGCAAAGCTGGATGGTTAATTTATTTCAGGAACAACGACAAAAATTTAGTTGATTATTTTGTCGGGTTTCTGGAGAAGGTTGCAACAAATAAAATCCAGATTAAGAAAAGGGCTGACAACAGCTACATGGTTAGAGTAAATGACAAGGCATTAGGCAATGAGTTGGAAAAAGTATGTTTTTCATTTAGGACAAGACCATGCATTGAATACCCATATTGCCCCGGAGTTAGAAATGGAAGGACCTGCAACAAAGCCGAAGAGAATGGGTACCACAAGATAATTTTCCCAAAAGAATTTTATAACGATGACATTTTGAGAAAGTTGTTTCTTAAAATCTATTTTTCCTGTGATGGTGGAGTATCTATCACTTCTTCAAAGGGAAAATACCCGTTCTTGGTACGCAAGGTATTTGTGAGTGTTAAAAACCCGAGTTTGGTAAATAACATCCGCGATCTGCTCGTTGGAGCCGGTTTTGTTCCGATGGCATACCAAGGCCAGATACGATTGACTACAAAAGGGGATATCGAAAGGTTCAATAAAGAAATTGGTTTTGTTGATGGGACACTGGTTGGTGGAAATTCCATAAAATTCCGAGGCTATGAAAAGAACCAATTGCTCAGGATGTTAATAGAATCATATCAAAATCCAAAAGGCTTTGTTTATGATCATTTTGTAAAGTCGTGATGCTTTTCTACAAGCACAAATGGGATTAGATACCCCAGTAGTCCTAGCTGTAAACGATGCCCACTGGTCGTGGAGAAGTTCAAGGGATTTTTCCATGTCGTAGGGAAACCGTTAAGTGGGCCACCTGGGGAGTACGGCCGCAAGACTGAAACGCACCTTTCTTTAAAGAAAGCTGCACCAAAGAACGGCGCGAAGTATACTTAAGGGAATTGGCGGGGGAGCACACAAGGGGTGGAGGCTGCGGTTTAATTCGATTCAACACGAGAAACCTTACTAGCGGCGACAGCAGAATGAAGGTCAGTCTAGAGGGCTTACCAGACACGCTGAGAAGTGCTGCATGGCCGTCGTCATTTTTAGAAGGCTAAAAGGGTTGAAGTTGATTGGAGATGGCTGAAGTTGGTTTCAGTCCAATTGGATAGGAAACCAACTTCGTGTCTTTGAAAATCAACTTCGTCCATCTGTAAAAATCGAAATAAACTTATGAGCTTGCATTATTACTTGTTTTTATAAATTCTTGCTTTAGCGATATTTGCAAGAAAATAAAATTAGAGGTTGCTGATCCTAAAGGGATAGTTATTTCAGATAAACTGATAAAGAACCTACTCAAGTAAGAATGCAGTTTTAGTTCATAAAATTTCGATAAATAGGTTGAAACCGATTTTTCAGATCCAATTAATTAGAAAATCGGTTTCGTCCATTTAATGTCTTCTTAGAACGACATAGTTCGTGCCGTGAAACATTCACGTCATGGAAGGCGCCATGTTTAAATGTTCGGTAAAGGTGTCGCGTTAAGTCGCGTAAATTGCTAGACGATAGAGTAAGAGTTGTCTTGCAAACGCAACGAACAAGACCCGCACCTCATGTTGCTAAACCGAAATCTTGAATGGATTCAAGAGTTTGAGTCCATCAGGACGAGAGAGGTCGCACACATGAGGGACTGCCCGCGCTAAGTGGGAGGAAGGAGCGGTCGACGACAGGTCCGTACGGCCTGAATCCGCTAGGCTACACGCGACCTACAATGGTTGGGACAATAGGATGTGACT
>CAYYYJ010000008.1:0-31548 GCA_964476045.1 uncultured archaeon
GAACTTAGCTTTATTTGAATATTTATATAACATTGGATTAATTTAGTTGTAAACCAATTTTTCTATTACTGTTAAAAAAATTATAACTGTTCATTATGAATAAAATCTGCTAACATAACTAATTAATACGAATAACATAAGTATAAAGGGGTTAATCAGAGCAGAATAGCTTTTCCACTCCATTATGGGACTCACTTCACTAACAAAGAAAGAAAAACTGGTATTTTTTAACTTAGTAAAATATCCTTTATACAGCGACGGCCAGATATCAAAACTAATAGATGTTAAACGATCGACTATCACAGCTATAAGAAATAGGCTGAAAAGGGACGGGTTTTATTCTACTATAGTTGTCCCTAATTTGACTGCGCTAGGCTGCAGGCTTTTACAGATAACTTATGGTAACTACAATCCGCTGATGCCGATAGAGGAGAGAAGGAAGTCACCTACTTACGGAGAAGACGACAAGCACGCTGAACTTGTCCTGGCAAGATCTACAGATACAGAATTCATTAAAATATACATGGCAGAGCATCTGTACGATATAAGATATGTGCGCGACAGGGTTTTTATAGATTATGAAACACACAACTTCATAGAAGACATCCACAGCATTTTATATCCGCTAGAACTATGCAATATAACTTCTTTTTTCAACTATGTCCCGCTTCTCGGAAAGCTTTTGGGCATCGAAGTTGGGGAAGCAGATCACAATAACTATATTTTCAATGGGATAACCAAACAGGCTAACCTCACGAACGTTGAAAAAAGTATATTGGATGCGATAGTGAATAATCCGGACGCTAACATAGTTGAGCTTGCAAAAATAACTGGAAAGACCAGGTCCACAGTCAGCAAGATAAGCACAGATTTGACTGACAGACGGCTTATCCAAAAAATAAATTTGCCGACTATAGAGAAACTTGGATGCGAGCTCATGGTTTTCCTGCACACTAAATTCAACCCTAAGAGCTCAATGGAAGTGAGAAGAGACGATATGAAGCATATAATGAAAACAGCTGCCCACGTGTTTAAGGTCAGCGGAAATATAGAATCTGCCGGGATACTGGTGCCGAGGAATTACACCGAGTTTATCGCTCTATATAATGAGATGATCTCGCTCTATAGGGATAAAGGCTATATTTCTGAAAACCCTTATTCGCTACTTTTCCCAATAGAAAAAATAAAATACAAGAAGCTGGATTTCGGTTCGCTCATGCATAAGCTGTTGTTTGGAGAGGATTCTAAGTAAGTTATGGCCTATAGTTTAGTAGAAAGAAGGACCAAGAGCCAGAGAATACAAAAAGCTAGGAATGAGAGATGATGTGCTTATTCTAAGGGAAAAACTCGAAAAAGCGGGAAAAGCTGCTTGAGTCAAAAACTATCAGCGATCTTATTAAAGTTGCTAAAAATCATGACCTGTCCCTGTGATCCCTAACGAAACCAGCCTTTATCCCCTTTGCTGCCCCGAACATGCTCCTTTTTCTTCTCATAGTAACTGTTGGTTTTGGGCTTAAAATTGGCCAGCCTTTATAAAGCTTCATAAGTTGCTACCGAATAGTAACTTTATATACCCCAAATCCAATAAGGAGGCATGAGATTAGACATTCTAATGGTCATTATAGCTGTGATCGGTGGGTTAGTAGCTTCAGTTGGACTAGTATTGCCTTACACAGGGTATTCCACAGCTGTTATTGAGGACAATATAACTGCTGATCAACCAGCTATTCCTATTCAAAGCCCAACGAGTTTTGGTGATATACGCGCTCAGAGGCTCCCTATTGTGATTCTGGTAAACTCTGTATCAGGCGCTCTGAGCAATGTGTCAGTTTACTCTGATAATGAATTAAAAGGGCTTACAGACTCCAACGGAATTTTGATTTTCGAGGATATTCTAGGCCAGCATTCTATAGGCTTAAAAGGCGCTGGGTTCGAGAAAAACGATACTGTCTATACAGATAAACAGAACAATACTTTAAAGTATAAGGTTGATAGAAAATTCACTTTAGTTGTCAAAGTTAAACAGATTTACCTAAATGACCCTGTAAAAAATGCCCTCGTTGAAATAGACGGGAAAGTAGAAGGTGCCACAGATGCGGAAGGTCGGTTTGCCATTGAAAATATGGATGAGGGCCAGCACGAAATAGAAGTTTCCTATAACGGGTTTTCTGAAGACAGGACTGTCAACCTAGACTCTGAGAAAACGCTAGAAATAGAAATGGTCACAGTACGAGAAAAGACTGCATATCTTTTAATTTAAGCTGGTTTATCCAATTAGATTATGTCAACATTTTGCTATGTCCAATCAAAAGCAGCTTCTGGGTAAAACAAAAATATCATGCAAACCGCTTTTAAAGTACAAGCCTATTCTAAAAATAGTCTATGTTTTCGGGTCTCTTGTTAATGGGGTGGCAAAAAAGACCAGCGACATCGATATAATGGTTGTTTATGATGATACAAAAGATGGGTCAGAAGAAATAGCCAATAGCATGAAGCTGGAGATCAAGTCAATCCAAGAGAACGGGAAAAAGCTTAAGATGAATATCTCTTTCCAGAACCTGATGGCCCTGAGCGATTGGTGGAGTTTAGTAAGAGATGGCGAACCATGGATCATTTCGAGTTTGGAGAAACCCTATCCTATCTACGACGATACTGGATATCTGAAGCTTGTTTCCGCTATGATCCAGAAACATCACGCCTACAATAGGCCTGAAAAAGTCGAGAAGCTGGTGGATAGGACTTATTCCTATTCCATATCAAACCGTGAGATCCTTCTGAACGCGCTGAATGAACTTTTCCTGGCATCTGTCGAGGCAGCCCAGATATTTCTGATCTCAAAAGGAGTGCTAAACTTTGATCCCAAAAAAATGTCAATCGAACTAAGGAAGTATGGTATAAAAACACTGGACCATTTTATTGACATAATTGACCTTATGGAAAAAGCGAATAAAGGCGTGCTCTCGGAGTTCACGGCAGAAAATGTCGACCATTATCAGGAAAAAATCAGGAATTTTGTAAACGAAATAGAGGATAGGATAACAGGAGAGAAATAAATATGGAAAAACAGCTCAAATCGCTTTTATTGAAATACAGAGGGTCAATAAAATCAATCTGGTTACAGGATCGGGAGATCTATTTCCTAGCCAAAAACAGGCAAAAGGAAATAGAAAAATCAGCTCTGAGATCGATGAAAGGCTATAAAGTCAAAATTTTCTTATTAAACAATTATTTTGAAAATGTTTTTGAGGGAAACCTGAATTTCTACGAAAATATAAACCAGGCTCAGGTGCTCTATGATCCGAATTCTTTCATAGATCCTATTAAGAAAATGGTTGAGTCAGGTAAAATAACAGGGACTAAGCAAAGCTTCCTTCTAAAGTTCCTTAAAATATCTGAGCATTTTAAGAAGGTAAATTCAATCAAATTCGATGTGTTGAATAACAGCATACTTCTTATAGTTGAGAGCAGCCAGGCAGCTTTGTTGGAATATGCAGATAAAGTTCCTTCCCTCAGAAAAGTCCCTGACTATCTCGAGAAGTACTTAGTCCCAAGGGGCCTCGAAAAAAGATATATGGAATGGGTTAGTGGAGTAATAAAAAATTATAAAGAGATCGAGCATGGAAATAGAGGCTTGCCATCTGGGACCGAACTAGATATCATACAGAAAAAGGCCGAAGAATTTAGGGACAGGATAAATGCCATACTAGAATCAAGTAGAGAAGAAAACTGATCATAGAAAATTGAAGTTGATCTTATCCAATTGGTGGATCAAGTTCTTCCTTCGGGTTCTGTTTTCCAGCGACATAACGACAGGGCTGGGCGTCGTCTATACCCAAGTTGATGATCTCATATACTGGCATTTTTATCCCCTATTAATTTTTGGGCCAGTTTGTCCCAAATGAGCCACCTCATGATTTCAGATGCATCAGGTTCCGTACTTGTACTGTAATACTCTATGCATCTTTCGAATTCGGTTTGTGATTTATCAAAAGCCTCTCCTGCTGTTTTGCCCCTGATCATATCAATCGCTACTCGGTTTGAAGATTCAAGAAAAGGTTGCGCTTTTTTATCTCTGAGTGGGGTAGTGCCACTGTTCCTATCTGCGAGGAAAGCGAAAGGCCTATTATATCCTATATAGACCTTTGCACCATTTCTAACAGCTTCTTTCCCTAATATTTCTGCGGAGTCGCAAGACAATGCATAAACCAGCCTTTTTTCCAAAATTTTATCGTTTAAACCTGCCTGCACAATCACTTTATCATTATGGCCGCAAACAGCATCTGGTGACCCGTGACCATTTAAAAAAACTAGAGACGGATTTTTCTTTTTTAAAACGCTTTCAAGCGATTCCTTATTAGCTTTTTCTCCCTCAAGGTCAATAATATCAAAGTTCTCCTTCTCTGCTGCCAATATAACCTTAGAAGCCCATGCATACAGGTATGATGTAGTATCTTCGTAATTAGGCCTTGTTACAATTGTCGATTTATTTTCCATTTTTCTCTATTTCCTTTTTAAAATACTTCAAGTATTCTAGTTGGCTTTCAACAATTATTTTACCTATGTCATCCCTTTTTGCCAGATGTTGGAGAAGGTCTGTTTTGCTAAGGCTGCCGTAATTGCCTAAAGATAATTTGAGATTAGCTGGCATAGCCTCAATACGAACTTCAGCAAGTTTCCAATCGTCCTCTCCAATCATATTATCCCCTTACTTGTTAGGCTTTCCTGAATTTTTCTCCCTAGTTTTGTATTATTTTTTATTTCCCTGTGTGCCATTATCCAACTTATTGGCTGATCATCTATTACAACAACTGTGTTGCTGCGCTCGGCTAAGGGCAAGGATGCATAGACTTTGATAAATCTTTCAAGGCTCATATAATATATTAGGCTTCAGTAAGACTTAAATTATTCACCTTCCTGATAGCATCCTCAATAGACTTTAGAACCTGTGGATTCTCTATAAGAAGATCATTATTTTATCCGCTTTTTCCCACTAGCGTCCCTTTCCATGGCCTTTCTGTGCCTGTCCTCATCACAGTAAACAATTAGATGTGTGTCCATAGTCCTCACTTGCCACCAAAATATTTAAGGATGGATGAGAGTCATAATATGCCACAATTGTCCCAGGGGTGAGAGTCGAACTCACGGCCTATCGATTTCTGACGAAAGTTGGACATTGATCTCGAGATCGATGTCGTCCTTTATTAAAAGCGACTACTTTTGAGAGATACAGGCCTGCCTGTAAATCACTACAGTCGATCGCTCTGCCATTGCTCATCCAACCTTTAATATTCACTGATTGCTACAGTATATGCCTTTCTTTGGGTACTGTAGCCTTTCTTTCGCGAAAGAAAGGCTAGAAGCTGAGCTACCCCGGGATGTTAAATATGGTTTTCTACAGCTTAAATATTATTATGAGTTAGAAATAGCCTATTGGACAGTGAGTTCATTAGATCGTATCAGTCCCCTATTCTTTCGTCCAGTCACATAGTTCATTGTCGCTGTAGAGAGTTTTAGACTTTCTGCATGCAATAATGCATCTATAGAATATGACAAAACCCTGACCTCGCCTTTCATTAGGCTACCTAATTTCCATAGAAGTTCTGTGCCTAACTGTGATGACCTTATATTAGGCGAAAGTCCGCCAGACTCAGTTGATTTTATTTTAGCTATAGGCTGCAAAAAGTCCCTGACTATAACATCTTTCATCTCAGTTAGCCCATTATTTTTCACTTCTAGTATAATAGAAAACTGGCCTTTTCCCATCCTTACAGAACTTTTCCTTATTTTCGGTTTTGTGTTCATCAGCAGTGCATAAACCACGACTGCGATCAAAACAACCAAACCAGCCAAATACATTAAAAGATTTTGCCATTTCTCAACACGGTATTTTATTATTGCAACTTCGCCAGGCCTTATTTTATCCAATGTAAACTCGTATTTGACATTTTGGTCAGATTTTATTAGATCGGTCGAGTTGGTAATCAATGTTATGAACTGGCCTTTAGGGATTTCTTCATAAACTTTATAATCATTTTCCACAAGATTTCCATAATTATAGAGGCTTATTTCAACCTCATCATATAGCAGTCCGCTTGTAATTTTTCTGTCCTGCTTGACGCTTCTAGATAGGCCTATATCAAAATTCGTGGATTTGGAAAGGATAGTATCTTTAATTGAAACCCTCAGGGAATACTTCCCTGTTGGAAGATCAGAAACGTCGATAGAATTTTCTATTGTAGCCTCTTTTTCTATTTCCTGCGAGAGCTCTGCTGATTTAGCAACTTTTCCGTTTATGTCAAGGATATCAAAAACAAAATTCGTTTTAATCTTATCATCTGGTTTTAATGTTATTTTGCCTGTGACTTTATTGTTCTGGACCTTGCCCTCAAAGTTTTTCAATATGTATTTGTCTGGATGCTGGACCCAGAGGTTCAGTGGAAGCGAAAAGTTAATTTGGCTATTTTCTTGGGCTTCCAAATAAACGGTTAGCGGAAATCTGCCTATATCTTCTGTTGGGTTAATTGTAATTGCTTTGAAAACAGTAGAGTTCCCTACAACCACAAATTTATTCTCAAGTATTATTGTTTTTGGATAGCTGCCTTGTATGGAAGCTGAAAAAGTGGAGCTTGTATTCTGCGGGTTTTTAATTGTCAGGTTAACCACTGTAATATTATTGAGCCCGACAATGACATCTTTGTTCGAAAGACTAGCAGTTATCGACTCTTCCGCTAGACCAACAGTTATAGATATGCAAAAAAACACAAAAACCGCGACAAAACCCATCTGCTTAAGCATAATCTATATAATACGCGGGCTTATTTAAAAAGTTTATGAACAACAAAGTGTTTTTAGGAGCTGCTTCTGCCGCATATTCCATTGTTTTCTATCGTGAGTGAGGGAACCGAGATTCTCAAACACGGAACCAATAGGTTT
This sequence comes from uncultured archaeon, assembly GCA_964476045.1. GTDB lineage: Archaea > Aenigmatarchaeota > Aenigmatarchaeia > QMZP01 > JACQNV01 > CAYYYJ01. Next base: position 6,934 of record CAYYYJ010000008.1, read on the forward strand.
ACTAACAGTTTTCTTTGGTTATACCTTTCTTTTGGAAAAGAAAGGGTATAATTTGAACTCGGGTCGCCGGCTATTTCTAAACCTTTTGGTTAAGTCTTTTTGGCCAACATAACCGAAAAAGGTTACCCGAAGCCGGAATCTTACCAAGCTGGACCATTCCCCCTATAAAAGGACAGAATAGATTCTTCACCAATCTAATAGAGAATCTATTTACAGCCTTCTTTAACATTTAATTGAGAAACTGTAATATTAAAGAATGCTAGATTTGCTAATTTTTTTTATCGGAATAGGAGGCTTTGGGCTAGCCGGCTATCTGGACCTAAAATACACTGAGTTCCCAGATCTTATACCATACGGAATGATTGGTTTAATCTTGACTATTAGGTTGGTTTTTTCTGTTTACACAGGAAACTTTTCTGGACTGATAGAATCTGCATTTACAGGTTTATTATTTTTGGGTGTAGGATTAGGGATGTACTTTACCAAGCAGTGGGGAGACGGCGATGCATGGCTTCTAGGCGTTTTCGGGTTCATATTTCCCAATGCGTTGTTCCGTGAATCACAGTTATTTATCCCTCCCTACATCAGTGTCTTGCTAAACTTCTTCCTTATAGCCTTTGTTTATCTGATAACCTATTCTCTTGCGCTCGGAATAAACAAACCGCAAATAAGAAAAGCTTTCTCTAAAAAAATTAAAGGGCAATCAAAAGTAAGGATATTCTCAATTGCAGCGTGCTGTTCCACCTATTTTATAGCATTTTCTTATTTAACTTTCTCAGGTTTAGTTTTCAATAATATGTATCTCATGATAGGTTTCCCTATTCTAATTATTTTTTTGGTTTTTTATCTAGAATACGCTAAAATCATAGAGTCACATCTGTTTAAAAGAAAAGTATTAGCCAGCAAGTTGAGGGTCGGTGATGTTGTTTTATCAACAAGATGGAAAGGTTTAACAGAAACTGATGTCAGAATGCTGAAAAAAAGAGGCGGCCACGTGTGGATTAAGGAAGGCATAAGGTTTGCGCCAGTATTTGCAATAACTTTGGTTTTTTCTGTTTTGTTCGGCGCCATTTTGATATAAATAAAAAAAATTAAAAAAATAAAGAAAAGTTAGGACTATTTATTCTGATTAAACGTCATCGATCCTTTGGATTCCTAACTTTTTAACTGAGGCTCTCCATACTTTTGCCGGAAGCCATTCTGGCCTATCTTTTGGAGCATCCACTTTTTTCCTGGAACCCTTGAATTTGTGCAATGTACATGTTCCATCTTGGTTTCTTCTGCCTCGTTCTCTTAGAACTATGCTTCCTTCCCCTCTAGCTGCCGCTTTCAAAGCTGCCTGCCTTGGAGATCTTCCTGTAAAAACAGCATCTTCTTTGCTGCCTTTTCTAAGGGCATAGTATTTTTTTGGTGCTTTTTTAGCCATAGTTTTATTTCCTCCTAAAAACTTATGGCAGAATATTGAGCAGTTAACTGCTTTTCTCTGCCAAATTAATATCATATAACAGTTCTGGATTTATAAACATTATGCCTGTTAGCTGATTTTATGCCCTTTTTCTTTCTGAAGAAAGATAAAAGTATAACCAAAAAGAAAGAATTTACAATAGTATATAATATTTAAACCATATACACCATTCTACTCCATGGAATTCTATATACCCCAGCTTCCAAAGAAAATTCTGGTAGAAAAAGGCGCTATAGACAGCATAAAGGATTTCTGCGCAGGGTTAGGAAAGTCTTTTTTGGTTGTTGCAGATGAGATAACAAAAAATATTGGAGCTGAGAAAGTCGCATCTTCCCTTTCAGCAGACCTTGTTATGGTAAAAGATTCCACTTTAGATGAGGTAAAAAAAGTTGAGACGCTTCCAACAGACTGTATAATCTCTTTTGGCGGCGGCAAGGTCATAGATGTAGGGAAACTGGCAGCACACAACAAAAAAATCCCTTTTATTTCTTTCCCGACAGCTTGCTCTCATGATGGGATTGCTTCAATGAATGCATCGATAAGAGACAGCGGAGAATACAGATCATTTAGTGCAACACCTCCAGCAGGAATAATAGCTGATATAGATATCCTCTCGAAATCCCCTTACAGGCTAATAGCTTCTGGCGCAGCTGATCTTGTCTCCAATTACTGTTCTGTCTTTGACTGGAAACTGGCTTCCCAAAAAACTGGCGAGAAATTTTCTGAACCAATTGGAAGCCTCGCATTATCTGCTGCTGATCTAGTTTCCAACAACACAGAATCAATTAAAAAAATCGAAGAAAATGGTATAAGAAATCTCATGTGGGGCATTGTTTTCTCTGGGTTATCGATGACTTTGCATGGGTCTTCCCGTCCAGCATCTGGGGCTGAACACATGTTTTCGCATGCTCTTGACAAGATAGGCAAGTACGGTCTGCATGGCGAGCAGGTTGGGATAGGGACGATTTTTTTTTCTTATTTGCAAGGACAGGACTGGGAGAAGATGAAGAATATCCTACAAAAACTAGATGCACCAACAACAATAAAGCAATTAGAAATCCCAGAAGAAGTTTTCGTGGAAGCTGTTTTGAAAGCAAAGGATGTGAGGAAAAGGTACACAATATTGGATGGGAAGAAGTTGGATAATGATCTGATAATTAAAATACTTAAAGAAATTGGCATTTCATAGTTATTTGCCGGCAGTCCGTTTAGCAGTATATTGTGCATATTCGCCATCCACTACTTTCTTCATATTTGAAAGGTCTCCAGTATAACCTAACGCTCTTAATCCAAGAAAATCATCAAGATCCGCAGCTTGTTTAGCAACCATTATCATAGGCACAGTTTTACTATAAAGCCCAGAATTTCTTATCATCTCACTATATACAGGGTCTAACCCCGGAAATTCTAGAGGAAGTTTCTGTAATTTGTATTCTCGTGTGGGATCATGCGGTCTTTTGGATGGACAGCTAGTTGAGACAGGATAATGTTTAACTGGTCTAACTTTAGGTTTTACCAGCTCAGCGCGTATATCTTCCCCTTTCAATGCCCGGTCAACCCAAATTCTGTCAAATTCGCCTCTTCTTTTTTTGGGCACACCCGACCTATAGAGCCAAAGGGCTGTAGCGTGATAACTTGCCCCATCTCTTAATTCGGCAACCTCTCGAATCTTATAGTATCCCCCGTCACCTGGTTTTCTATCTCTTCTTGCCCTTAAAAAACCATCTACAGAAAGTTTGTCAAACTCATTAAAACCTTTTGTTTTAACTCCGGCCCCTATTAACTTTTTTCTAGCTATAGCTGATGAGCATCCTAACAGAAATCCTGCTTCTTCTCCAGTATAAAAAGTTGAATCGAGAAGCTCTTCTAGAAGACGCCTTGCATTTTCACCAGGTCCGTTCCTCAACCCCTTTTCCTTTTCAAGCTTAAACCATTCGTCTATAATCCCTCTTTTATATTTCCCCTTTCTTAATCTTGGGATGGCCGCTTTTTCCAACTTGTTGCAAAGATATCCAACTGTTATATCGGCATGTTTTAACAAAATATCATCAAATTGATAATATGGCAGAGGTGAAAAAGTTATACTGTGCCCATCAGACCTTACACAATGTATACTCGAAGGATCTGTAGAATATCCTACTTCTAGATGCCCTTCATTCAACACTTTTTTAATATCTTCTATAGTGTGCGAAGTTTCCAATCTTTCTACAACCAAAACATTTCCATTAGACGGAGAATCTAAAATCAGATATCTTCTTCGTCTACTGCGCATTGCAATAAATAATCTCGCATCGGCTTCTATGATCTCATTATCTTTCAATATAGGATACCTTTCCAGTTTTAGGGCTGCTACGCCAGGCGGCAGGTCTGAATGTTCTAAATTTCGGATAAAGTGAGAACGAATATATCTGGGAGTAGCATTCGTTTTTCTGCGGCCTATAGCCATTTTCAAAACCATAGTTAGCATCAATATCTAAGATTTAAATACTCAACCCTAATTCTAGATGATGACAGTAGCTAACTATATCAAAACCAGACGGAGAAAGGGACCACTCCACTTCACACTCATAGACCCAGATAAACAAGAGCCGCCAGAGGCAGGGAAGCTTGCAAAACTTGTGGAAAGCTTGGGATCAGATGCAATAATGATTGGCGGGAGCTGGGGAGATGCTTTTGGGGACAAATTAAACAATACAATAGAAGAGATCAAGAAATCCTGCAAACTTCCTGTCATCCTTTTCCCTAGTTCTGCGCAACAGATTTCAGGCAAGGCCGACGCGATCTTTTTCATGTCTTTGCTGAATTCTAGGTCAACCCAATATCTAATAGAAGAGCAGGCAAAAGGCGCGATTTATGTGAAAAAGTTTAGCCTTGAACCCCTTTCGATGGCCTACCTAATTATAGAATCTGGAAACAACCCGGCAGTTGCATGGGTCGGCGACGTCAAAGCAATTCCAAGAGACAAACCTGAAATAGCAGCAACATATGCTTTGGCTGCAAAATATTTTGGGATGAAGATGGTGTATTTAGAGGGTGGCTCAGGTGCAAAGTTCTCTGTGCCTGCTGAAATGATAGGGGCAGTAAAGCAATCTGTAGGGGAAGAGATGTATGTTATTGTAGGTGGCGGAATAAGGGATCCCGAGTCCGCAAAAGAAAAAATCGCCGCAGGCGCTGACATTATTGTGACAGGAACAATTGCTGAACAGAATAAGGAAAAGCTGAAAGAGATTATTAAGGCGATTAAAGGCCAAAGTTAGTTATTTAAACCTTCCTTTCTTATTTCAACTTATGGGATATCTCACAGATGTTAGCGACCCAAATCGAGGACATGGTCAAGAAGAATTTAATGTCCGAAGGTTTGGTGTTCGTGGCCACAGATTTCACCACAGCGGCTATAAATACTCCTTATTTCCAGAAAATAGTGATCCTGATTTTACTCTCGCAGGGCCCAAAAACGCAGAGATAGCAAAAATTAATAGACGTGCAGAATATGTCAGAACTAAGATAGACGACTGCAGAAGGGAACTTGGAACTGGTGTCAACCTTTATCTGATTGAGGGAAATCGGTATGGGCAATTTTTATCTGGATTTCCTAATGGACCCAGAATTGAGGACCTTCTGGATGTTGCCAAAGCTATTTTTCCAGAAAAATATCGTGTTTATAAAAGTTTAGAAGAAGAACAGAGAAACCTATTAGATAGGTTAAGAGAACTAATTAAAAGTTAATATCACTTTTTTCCGGGTTTTCTTGAATCAGCTAATCTTGTAGGGTTTCCAGATGCCAAAGCATTCACTATATTTTCTGCTGTATATCTTGTAGGGTTTCTCGGAATCGTTGTTATAATCCGTCCACTTTTACTCGTGACTTTAGTGCCTTCCCTTCCCCTAACCACTATATCATAGCCGCTTTTTCTAGCTATAGCTGCTAATTCTCTTGAATTTCCTGGAAAGTATCTGCAATCCAACGCTTTTTGAGCTGGGCTTAACAGCTTTTTTGATTTTTCCCTTTCAGAAACAACTTTCTTATATAAACTATCTGCTTCATCTCTAACAAAACTGAATAAATCTTTTTTTGTTTGGCCTGCTCTTGTTTTTTCTATATATTTGGCAACTAATCTCGGGAATAAAACATCGGCTTCCATCCCCCCAGCTGTATACCTGTTTTCAGTTTTAGAGTTGTACCAACCAGTAAATTTTTCTCGCGCGCTTTCTAGGGTAGCTTTCCACCCAATTTTTTTTAAATACTCTTTTTGGATATCCCCGTGGCTAACACTAGTGCGCCCTTTTTCAAGATGCCTTCGCAAAGACTTGATATCTGGCCGATAATCAGATTTTGTTTCCTTATCCTGGAGTTGTTCTTGTATTTTTTGTCTGGCAAACTCAACGCCTTTTTTCTCCCCTGCCTTAGAATACTCCTTAAGGGCTTTTTGGTATAAGCCAATGGCAACTGCTCCGGTTGTTTTATCCCCTTCGCGCATCAGATCATCTGCATTTTTTGCGCCTTTTTTATAATCCATAAATTTATTCCCCCACTTTTTCAAGCTTTTCCCTAATGCCTGCTTTGATCCTCTGGCTTTGTTTAGCAGCCAATGACTCAACTCTGCTAATTTCTTTTGTTGCCAAAAACTCGCCGTATTTATATCCTGCCTCATTAAATTTTTTGCAGGCTAGTTGAAGATATTCTTTGGCCGCTTTATAGTCGCCTATTTTGATTGATATTTTTGAATTTTCGATTGTTTTAGTGGCAATCACTAAAAAATTTGCATTTCTGGAACCTCCCTTATCCCCAAATACCTGATAAGAAATGTCAGCTTTTGAAAAAAATCCTATGGCTGACCCGTATTTGCCATTAGCAAGCGCTTTTTCCCCAAACCTGAGATATTTGTCTGGAGCCTTCAACTTTACAGTTTTGAGAGAATAAGGCCGTGGAGATTTTTCTGCCATATAATCTATTTACTGGATACTTATAAATTGTTGACTACTCCACAATATCCCCTTTCCCCGAAGGTATGTGGATCTGGATGTCTCCAACAGGTATCCTGTCTATGAAATACCTGTCCTCTGGCCTGGACTTTACCATTATTTTATTTTTTATTTCCCTTGCCAGGCCAAGCGAGTCGTTGGAACCAGGATGCACTGTGACAAAATAATTGGAATGTTTCCTGACAGACATAACAGGGCCAGAAATAACTTTCACCATATTTTTTTCCCGCTCTATTTTTATTCCGATAGAGACCCTCAAAGCCATGCCCCTAAACCAGATTCGCTGCCCTTCTATTACAAAAGAGCCTTTGCCTAAAGAGCCGTCTGGTTTCGTGGCTTGCTCAGGCCGAAAAGCGTACACGTCAACATTACCTATTCCTCTAACCCAGGCTTTAGAGCTTGCAGCAGAAAATTCCGCAGCTTCTTTCATTGTCACTTCGTCTATTGGTTTTCCATCTGATTTCACAAGGACAAAAGCAGCGCCTGGAATATCAGCATGGAATAGGAAATCGTTTTGCTCTGCGTGCTTTTTCACAATATTTTCATTTTGTGTGGCATCGCGGCCGCCGATGACTAGCATCCCTGTAGACGATGTGAACCACTTGAATTTTTCATACCACTTCTTCCTTTCTTTTACAAGGGAACCTTCTTCTTTTGTTACAAAAGAATTTTTTAATTTAGCCTCAAGCTCAATCTTATGCTCCAGCGCTGTTTTGACTCCCTCAAGCTTTCTCTTCGATTTTTTAGAAGCATTGTAATAATCCTCGGCATTTTGCTCGACTGTTTTGTTTATATCTAACTCTATTTCCACGCCAGAAATGCTCGCAATAATAATGCCCTCGTGCTCGCGTATCTCTTTTATAGAATTTGATTCAGGGGTATCCTCTTTTTCTATAATCTGTTTTATTTCAGGCCATTTTTTCCCTGACTTTAGGGCATTTTTTACGCCTGACAGAATTGACTGGATTAAAGAATAATTAATGTAAATAAAATCTGCGCTCGATCTGGACTCACTTGCCTGTTTCGTGAGCTTCTCCTGGGCCTGCTTCTGCTGCTGGACTATGTGCTCTATTTTCTTCTCTTTTTTCTCCTCGGTTTTTTTGGCCTCTTGGACAGCTGAAGCTATGTTTCTTGGGGAGAAGTGTTCATCCAACGCTTTCGATATTGTCTCTGTCTCCTTTATCGGTTTCCTGTTTGGCTGGCTCTGCAAAGGGAATAATGAGACAGAATCTGTGTAAACAACAGGGTTCACTCTAGTCCTGTCCAAACTCTCTATAATTCCGTAGAGGCTAACAGTCTGTTCGACAGTAAGATCTTTTGCAAGCTTTTTCCCGTCTACCTTAGCTAATGTGCACATCTCCTGGGCATACTCCTTTCCAAAACCAAAAGTTGATGCAAGAACAGCTTCCATGTGCCTTTCATCTTTTGAATTGGTTTTCCTGAAAGTGTCGAGATCCATAGCAAAGGGGTTTATGTTGGATGGCGGATATCTGTATTTCAATTTTGGCTTAATTTCCCTGTCTTTCCATTTCTGCATAATCAGCGGCATTATTATATTTTTCGAGCTGTCAGCCAGTATCACGTTCCCGTCTGAAAATAATTCTATAATAACACAATTTTCTGGCGTCTGTATTTCCAAAATCCTGTCAAACTTGTATTGTTCTATCCCGATGATCTTTTTCCCCATCAGATGCTTTCTGAGGAACATGCAAAAACTGGGGGGCTCCTGAGGCACGGTTTTTTTGTATTCAGTGAGATAGATTTTCTTCTTGTCAAAATATAACCAGTAGTTCTCACCTCTCTGGGATTCTGTTAATGTCTGCTTTTTGTATATCTCAAAAAGAAATTGATAATTGTCACGGGATCCGTATTGGTATATTTTTTGTATAAGCCCGCCTACCAAAATTCTCCTCAACTCTTTCACCAGAAAACGGAGGTCTAGGGACGTTATCTCTTCTTTCGCCATAAGCCTTTCTTTCTATCAATTCTTTATAAAGTGATTTGAAGTTGCATTAGAATTAATTTATAGTTCCTGACATAACCTTTTGGAATGAGTCAGGAACAACTAGTAAACAACTTGTTCCAATTTGTTATGTCGTTTACTATAAAGTACGATTTGTTATTTTTTCAAATCTTCGAGGGTCAGCTCTTTTATGCCGGCAAGGCCAGCAGCTTTTCTCATCTTCTTTTTTTCGTCCTGTTCGCAAGGTTCCTCTAGAACAGCTGGCACATCGGCCAGTTTAACAGCCTCTTTCTCAAGGTTTTTGGCAAAACGTATTTTTACCTGCCTTTCCCTTTTTATTGGCTTTAAATTTGATTTCTGGGATTTCACAATTCGCGGTTCAGAAGAAAATTCTTCGTCTAGAGACAGTTCCTTGGCCTCCAGGTTATCCAAGGCGCTCTCCAGTTGCCTGTTCAGCTCTTTTTTAGCATTTTCTTTTTCGTGAGATCTGTTAACATTCTTTGATTTTGGCGGAACCTTGATTTTTTCTTCTGCCTGTTCTTTGTTTTTTGGATATTCATCTATTGTTGTCTGCTTTTCTCCGTTTTCCTGGATTTTAGATGGTTCCCAGCCATCCATCGCTTGGGATATCCTTTTCCTTATTTGCTCCTTTGTTTCGCCGAAATAGTTTTCCAATTCCCCCGTTGCTTTCAAAATTTTTGTGTGGCCTGATCGCTCCCTCTTTATCAGGCCCCTTTTCTCCAGTTCTTTTGCGTATTCGTATGCTTTTGTTCCCTGGATTTTAATCAGTTCTGACTGCTTGAAAGGCTCTTTGTAGATAATTAGAGCCAATGCCTTTTTGCAGCCTTCAGACAAATCAGAATTAGGCGTCAAGTGCGCGACCCTTGGAAGGTATTCTTTCTTCACTTTCATGTGCCAGCCTTCAGGATTCTCTATTATCTCCAGGCCTTTTTCAAAATAATCTTTTTGCAGATCCTTCAGCGTGTCTTTCAAATAACCAAGTGACCCTATCCCAGTCGCTTTCATGAGCTCATCCAGATTCAATGGTTTCGGGGACATGAATAAAGCTGCCTCTATGAGGTTCTTGTGTATTGTTGACTCTTCGACATTAATTTCCATAAGCATCTACTTTTTTATTTTCCTGGATTTTATCTTGCTGCGTTTAACTGATTTTTTATTCTTGCTTTTGATTTTATTTTGCTTGTAAGGTTTTTCTAAGAAATTTAAATTAATCCCGTTTTCTGCGGCGACCCTATTGTCCTCTGATCCATTTCTTTGGTCGTGCTTCTTAATATAGATCTCTTCAAAAAAGTCTTCTTGCCTGCACTGGATTTTTTTCTGGTTGTCCAAGTAGACTATCGGCAAGAAATGTTCCACTACCTCTTTCCTGTCCCACTTATCGACGATTTTTGAGAACTGGATTTCCTCCTCTTTTTTCATTTTAGTTAATAGCGAGCTTATTTTGCCGAAGACACGATTTATCCTGTCTATAACCCTATCTGTGTTTATTGTTATTTTGCTCCTGGCAACTTCCATCTCCATTTGCTTTCTTTCTTGGCTATTCAAAACCTTTCTAAGCGATGAGATAAGGTCTGTAACCATTACCTGCCTTGCTGGCCTTCTCCTTTCCTGTAAACTGAAAAGGCCGAGATTGAAGTTTATTGGGCTTTCTTTCTGTCCGTCCAGAAGTTCTTCGCCAGAATCAATAATTTGGCCATCTTCGTCCGACGGCATATCCAGAAGCCTCATGCTGTCAGATTTCATCCTTAGGATTACAGAAGAAATTATTATATACTTGGCAGGTATCCTGAAGTCAAGCTCCTGTATTTTCTTCATGTAGTTCAGGAACGATTTCGATAGGAGGCCTAAATCCAAATTCCATGGATCCATCCCCTGGGAAGCAATAAGGTCGTAAACAACCTGTTCCCACGAATAATCAGCAAGCATCATCTCAACAATTCTTTTCTCTGTGTCTGCCTGATTCCCAAGAAGGCCGCTTAGCATACACAATGTAATATTGTTAAGGTGGCTTATATAGACTCTAAAGGGGATTTCTTCACAGCAACAGATACTGCTAAAGCCGCAAGAAAAGATCCGAGAATAGAGAAGATGGGAAAAAGAAGGAAAGAGAGACGGATTCGGATTCAAACTGAAGAAGGCAGAAAATTTGATTGAACTATTTCTTCAATTCAGTATACCCGCACTTGCCGCAATAAGCGCGGTTCTTGTGCTGGGAAATTGTTGTTCCAGGGCCGCATCTTGGGCAATTTCTCCCCTTTCTTTCAAGCTTGTCTCCACTGACAGAATAGAATTTGTGAGCTTTTGGTGTAAGGTGCTTCTTGCCTTTTCTCTGTTTTTTCTCACGTTTTCGAACCTTCCTCCCTTTCTTGGACACTGCTGGTGCTTCGTCTGCCATATCAAAAGATAAAAACTGTTTATTTAACTTATCTCTATTTCTTATATATAATGATTTAAATATGTTCATCAAGGCGATTTTTATGAAAATCTACGGTTTATTGGCTTCTATAATCGTAATAGTGATTATTCTTATCTTTTCTATCCCCTTTTTAAAGCCAAAATATGAGGCCACTTCAATAACTGTAATTACAGAAAAGGGGAATCTGGTTTTTGATGTTGAGGTTGCTGACACTGAAATAAAAAGGGCTATAGGGCTGATGAACAGGACAAACCTTCCAGAAAAATCCGGCATGCTATTTATTTTTGGCTCGGAAAGAACTGTCTCTTTCTGGATGAAGAATACGCTGATTCCGCTAGACATGATTTTTATTTCAGAAGACAAAAAGATAGTGAATATCAAAAGACAAGCGCAGCCATGCAAGACTTTAGACTGCGAAAGCTACAAATCAGAAAAGCCTGTAAAATATGTTTTGGAAATTAACGGCGGACTTTCAGATAAGCTTGGAATAAGGGAAGGGGATGGGATAGGTATATGAAAATGCAGTCAATAAATCCGGCTACAGAAGAAATTTTTAGCGAATTTGAATCAACTGATAAGAAACACGTTGCAGATGCTGTCAACAAATCAGAGAAGGCTCTAGGAATTTGGAGTGTGAAATGGAAGAAGGAAAAGGAATTGCCAAACAAATAAAATCTTGGATGGTTTGGATAAATAATGTAAACTTCCCTTACCCACAATGCCCTTGTGGTGGGGTCAAAGAAAGCGTGATTGGAAAACCATGTAAAATTTGACTTTGAACCTATTAGCGGCCAATCTATTTATATATCCAATAGATATATACTTATATATAAGGGAGATACATATGGTATTATTACACACCCATTCACCAACTCTAAATACAGTCTTGATGGTAGAGGAAACTCTCAAAAAAGCTGACAAACAGATGACAATAGCCGAGCTAAAAAAAGAGATCCCAAGAAAAGTAATGCATAATACTTTACTGCAGATTCTGGATTATCTTCAGATCAGCGGGAAAATACTGTTTACAAGCAAGGGGGTTATCTGGATATACGAAGATAGGCACAGGCTCGAAGAATTGCTAAGCAAAGGATTGGAAGTATGAGCAGGTATGTGAGGGTTGTTTTTATAGGGCAAGCAAAAGAAGATTTTGAAAGTTTAAATAGAATTGTAGGTGAACAACTTGTAAATAACAAGACAAATTCCGAAGAGATGCAGTTATTGAAATAGATAAAAAACAAAATAGAGATTTTGAAATTAAACCCGGATTACGGGGATAACATCTCAAAAAGCCTTGTACCACGAGATTATATCGAAAAATACCAAGTAACTAACCTTTACAGAGTTGAAATAGCCCATTACTGGAGAATGCTCTATACTATACGCGGGGACCAAATAGAAGTTGTCTGTTTTATTCTGGATTTAATTGATCACAACACATATAATAAAAAATTCGGTTATAAAGGTTAAATTATGAAGCCCTCTAAATTGCCTTTTTGGATATTGGAAGAAGTTATTAAGGATTTTGAGAAAACAGGAACTAACTCTTCCGAGAAACCCTATTCTGATAAAAATCTTCAGGATACTAAAACTTGCTGAAAATGCAGGATACGGATTTGACAAAATGTTCAATGGCTGGAGGTCGTATTATAACGTTGAGCCTGTTGTTGAAAATGATGTCGCTTTCTATAAAATCGGCTTTCCGCTAAAAACAAAATGGGAAGATGTCCCTGAAAAACGTGGTCAGGAAAGTGGTCTTATATTAACGAAGAGGCAAAGAGAGGTTTTGGAGGAAATCAGAAAGAACCTGGAAATAACAAGAGAAGAGCTTTCAAAAAAATTAAAAATAAATCCTTCGGCAATACAAAAACATATTGAAAAGTTGAAGAAAAGGGGCTTCCTGAAAAGAGTCGGGCCAACCAAAGGCGGCCATTGGGAAGTAAACAAATTATAGGGCGCAGGGAGTATAATATGCATATGAAAATTTGGAGCGAGTCGACTTACGATAAATCTCGGCTGGTAAAATATGCAGAGAAAAATAGAATTCAAATGATTGCAGTGTTCCGAACGCGTAAAGATATAAATAGCGAGTTTTCCAATAAGATACTATGAAATCCAATCTTCTTAGCAGGATAACAGTAGACGCTTCGATATGCCATGGAAAAGCCTGCATTAAAGGCACAAGGATACTTGTATCTGTAATTTTAGATAATCTTGCTGATGGCAAAAATGAAAACGAGATAATAAAAGATTATCCTTCCCTCAGGAAGGAAGACATCAAAGCTGCCCTGGAATACGCCTCTATAATAGCTAAAGAGGAAATACTGGCTTGATATGCATTTCAAATTAGATGAAAATATTCCTGTCAGTCTAAAAACTATTTTAATATCTCTAGAGCATGAAGCTTCAACTGTTTACGATGAAAATCTGTCTGGTAAAAAGGACGGAGAACTGCTAGATATATGCCTGAAAAATAAATTCGTTTTTGTTACTTTAGATAACGATTTTTCTAATATTATTTCATATCCGCCCAGATTAAATAGCGGAATAATAGTGATAAAGACCCAGAAACAGGGTTCAGATTCAGTTGTAAACCTCTTTAAGAAATTAATAGAAGCTGTTGATATAAACGATGTCAAAGGTTCAACGATCATTGTGGAAGAACATAAAGTCAGGATCAGGAAGTGATTTTATATGAAAATCTGGATAGTCAGCCCTTTCTTTCTCGAAAGAAAGTGTTGAGATCGTGTCTCGTAGACACGAGACATCTCGTCATCCCTTTCGAACCGGCGAGATGCCGATCCCAAAGAAAGGAAATTAGATATGAAAATTTGGATAGAAAGTCCGTACGACAAATCAGAAATTGTGAAGTCAGTAAAAAAGAGGGCTAAGATTACACTAATTGATCCTGATTTTGTTATAACATATGGAGGGGACGGAACAATACTTGTAGCCGAAAGAAAGTTCCCTGGAGTTCCAAAAGTGCCTATAAGAAACAGCAAAATCTGCAGTATGTGCGTCTCTTACGGAAAAGATAGTATAGAACATCTCCTGGAAAAATTGGAAAAAGGCGAATTTAAAAAAGAAGAGATAAGTAAAGTTGAGGCCCATTTTAATGGAGACCGGCTAATCGGGGTAAACGAAATCCAAATCCACAACAAAGACCCTGGAAAAGCAATTAGATTTGATTTAGAGGCGAACAATAAAAAATTAGAGGAACTTATCGGGGATGGGCTAATTTTTGCAACAGCCTTCGGCTCAACTGCTTACTACAGGTCTCTTGGCTTGGAACCTTTCAAAAAAGGGATAAAGATAGGCTTCAACAATGTCTATCCTAAAAAAGAACCAATTGAATTGAAATCTAATGCTAGAGTAAAAATATTGAGGGAAAAAGGCCTTTTGTTAGCAGATAATAACGGCACTATTAATCTGAATCCTGGAGACATCGTGGAAATAAAAGAGTCTAAAGAGCAAGCTATTTTTGTGAGGCTGTAAGGTTTATAAACTGTTAATAACTATTATAAAGAGTGAGTGGAGGCGGTATTATGGCTGTTGAAGCTTTTAGCATACCAGAATTGATGAAGGACGAGATAGTGGCTTTGGTAAAAGGGGGCATCTATTCAAGCAAATCAGACGTTGCAAGGGACTCTTTCAGGTGCCTGCTTGAACATAAGCCAGAGCTTAAAGTAAGCATAGCAGTGGAGTTGTATAGGGGAGAAAAAGTTAGCCTTGGAAGGGCAGCTGAGATCGCAGGCGTCAATTTCGAGGCATTTAAAACTGTCTTAAAGGAAAGAGGGATAAAGCTTAAATCATATGCAGGTTCCAGAGCTGAAGTTGAAAAGCAGCTGAAAAACCTGAAATGATATGATTGTTTTTGATACAGATATAATCAGCGCCTTTGCCAAAGCAGGCGCTTTGAATGAAATTCTGGGTCTGTTCAATAATAACTGCTTTATCACAGAATCTGTCAAGACAGAACTGATGGCAGCGGCAGATTATGGATATGAATACGCTAAATCAGTTATCAACTCTTTTGCTGTGATAGGATTGGAGGGGGACGAAATTATAGATTATAAAAATTTTCTGAAAGAGAACAACAGCCTCGGAGAGGGGGAGCTCCAATCCATTGCTGTCTGCAAACATAGAGGCATGTTTTTCGCTTCTTTTGACAAGAAGGCCATAGAGTTCGCAGAAGAAAACAGAATAAAGACGCTTTTTGGGAAAACTATATTGAGGGCCTTTTGGGAGAGAGGCATTTGCTCCAGAGAAAGGGTCAGAGAGATAATCAAACTGATAGAAGAAAAAGATTACAGGGTTCTCGATACAGACGGCGTGTTTGATTAGAGCAGGCTATTTTTGTGAGGCTGTAAAATTCTTATGGATTGAAATACTCAGGATGCTCGTTTGCAAACTCTTCAAAAGATCTTTTTGTTCTATCCAGAAAATCTTTAAAGCCTCGTCTCATCAATTGCTCAGCATATCTATCTCCATGATTTTTAGTGGCAGTTAACAGATCTCTTTCTTCATTGACGTGATAAGCATCAGAATTGGTTTTTCTGCATTCATCGAGAATTGTTCTTTCCCATTCTTCAGAATCAGTGACATCCAGTTTAAAAGGTATCCCACTTATACTAATCCCATCATCCAAATCAAACCTCACGCCCCCACTTTTATCTGGATAATAACCCCCTTTAACAAATGGTGTTATTACAGATGGGGCTCCATATGCATGAATCTTAGCACCCTTAGCATTGCAACTCTTGTGTCCATACACAACTATTCTTGGCCTATAAAGACCTGTTAATGGGCCGCCGATGACATATCTTCCAATAGGCCTTTCTATTCTTGCAACCATTCTAAATATATCTAACAGAGGTTTAAAAATGGACGGTACATCAAGGATATAAAAAGTGATTTTTGTGAGGTTATGATCTGGGCCTCATAGATACAGGTATATCATTATATCCTAATCTAGGATCCCTGAGTATAGTTTCTATAAAATTCTCCAAAGCCTGCATAGAGGCCTCTTCGAATTGGGATGCATACATACTTCCATGGAATTCTATAGCATCTTTGACGTCGTTTCTTCTGCTAACCCTGATGACATCCACTCCTCGATCCCCTAATCTTTCTAGGAGTTCGGGCTCCCAATGGGTTCTTAATTCAATTTTTAAAGGCCGGACAACTTTGCCAAAATTTTCATATGATCCCAATCCGCAAATCTTTCCAGGTTTTTCCCCAGACTGTTCTAAAAAATAACCTGCAACAATCTTTGCAAAAAACCTGACATGTGAACCATAAACCTGTCTCTTTTCCCGATCCAAGCCATAAACATATAATGTTGGCTTAAAGATATCGTCTTCCTTGATTTTATAGACAAAACCTATTTTTTTCTTATCTGTTCTTTTTCCCATTTAATCACTTAGGATATTTGTATATAGCAATGTATCAGAAGTTTTAAACCTAGAGTAAATGGATCATAATCTCTATGATTTCCAAGCAATTTTTTAACAGCTGTATCTGCCAAGGCTATAGAAGAAGGCCCATCGCGACCTGGGAAGAAAAATCTTCTTGTCAAAAGATTTTCAGGATCTCCTTGTCCAGTATCATTAAGTGCTTTAGTGCCATCTGCTTCTTGAGCAGTTTCTATATGTCTTGTAAGGGCTGCTCTAATAAAGCCGTCTTTGCTTTCGCAAGGGGTTGAAACCTGCAAAACAATCCCTTGATCACTTGGCCTTACAATAGCAGCATACTCAACAGGCACTATTAATTTATCTTCGATTCCTCCCATATTGGCCCTGATCTTTACATATCTCTCTGCCATCTGCCTTACTCTTGCTATTGCAGAAGTTCTTTCCTGATTTGCTTTGTTAAATCTGCCTAATGTTGCTTTTTCTTTTTCTTTATCTATCATTCCTCTAACTGCTTCATCAAATAGTGGATTTCCTGATCTTCGACCTTTTGAATAGTCCTCAAGAAAATCTAATAAAGCCTGGGATTTTTCTGCCATTGCCCTAAGCTCTTTGAAATCTTCTGGTTCCATATCAGGCCTGGCTGAGACAAGTCCATCCACATCGCTATCGCACTTCAAAAAATTCAATACATCCTGCGGCAATTCTAATTTTCTGACAGCGGCTACTAAAGTAGCCTCAGAAAGTTCTCTTATTTCTTTCAGATCGCTTCCAACAAGCGGATCTGCAAGCATAGTCTCGATACCACTGTATACAGGAACAGTTTTAGGAGCTTGAGCGCTTAGATACCTTAAAATACCATGTGTAGGATCATTTTTCATTGCAACGAGGGACGGTTCATCTAGTTGATCTAATCTTTCGAGTAATATGTTTGTAGACTTCCTTTCTATTGTTAGATCTCGCCGTAAGTCTACTACTTCTTCAGAGAGAGTTTTATTTTCTTTCCCCAATGCTTCCAGTCTCGGATCCGCAGAATAACTTGTTAATTTAAATGTAGATCCTGCTCCATTAACTCCGAGAACTCCCAATATAACCCCTCTATAAAAATCTGGCCCTTCGCCATCTTCCGAAACGATCGACACGTCCAATCCATTAGCACTCCTTGAAACAGTCACCCTAGGACCAAGCCGCGGATTTCCATAAAGTGAATCTCTTATTTTTTGTCTATCTTTTTCAGGAATCATTAAACTATAATTAAAATGAGCCATAATCCTGTAAATATTACAATAGAAAAAGTTATAAGCTTTATATGAGATTAGCGCTCAATATATCCTATGGTCTCTAATACTGAAAACCCGGTGGAAAATCTGCTGAAAGAAAAGGCCAGACCATACAAAAATCTTTCTTCCGCTTTAAAGATCCTCGAATCTGACAGTCATATCAACGGCCTTCTTGTGCAAGCAAATAAAGTTGCAATATCTAGGCTAGGATACAATGACCATGGCCACATGCATTCCAGGATTACTGCCTACAATGCACTAAAAATACTAGAACTCTTGGAGATACAGCCTACTGTTGTCTCTGAAGAAATAGGGAATAAAGAGGACAGCATGGTCGCAGTCCTTATTGGCTCTTTTTTGCATGACTGCGGGATAAGCGTTGTGAGGGAAGGGCACGAATTAATAGGAACTATAGTCGCCAAGGAGTCTGTCAACTGGATTTTAAGGAAAATTTACAAGGACGATTTCAAAATAGCTAGAATGGCTTCTGTTATTTTAGAATGCATCCTATGCCACATGGGAACTTACAGAGCAACCAGCTGGGAGGCGAGGATTGTAGAAACGGCGGACGGAACCGATGCATCGAAGGGAAGGGCAAGGGTCCCTTTACATATTGGAAAAGCTGACATCCACAAATTCTCTGCGCTAGCAATAGAGAAAATTGATATAATCAAAGGCCAAAGAAAGCCTGTGCGTTTCGAAATCTTCATGGACAATCCAGCTGGCGTCTTCCAGGCAGAAGAGATAATGAAGAAGAAAGTTATCGATGCAGAGATGGAGAATTACGTGGAGATAATTGCAAATATAAAAGACAAGAAGCCGCTGGTTATTTTGTGAAGGCGTCGTGTATATCATCTGCAAATTCGACTCTGGCAACCCTACCACGTGCCAGAAATGAAGCAACTTTTTCCCTATACCTTGAAGGCAGGGCTGTCTCTATATCTAAAGTAATCTTCTTAGTGTCACGATCATATCTGCAGTCCATGACTCTTCCCTCAACTACAATTCTATCTGCCTCAACGTCCGTTATACCATTAGCCATACCAACAACATCCCCGAATCCATGATAAGCTATAGGAATGCCTCCTATGTATTCTACAGAAGTTTCTAATCTAACCCTCTCTCTATATTTCTCTGTCGAACCTGGTCTGAACGAAACCGTCATTCCTATAGTGAAATTTCCTTTCCCCCACAGAGTTTGCTTTCTCATATGAATTGAATTAGTAGCAGTACATTCTTTAAATCCTTGGCAGACAAAATATGTTAATTGTCCTGTTCAGGCTTTAATAGGCTGATGATATGAAAAAAACAAAATTACTCCCAATTGTCGGGATTGTCCTGTTCATTTACATACTGTCAAGGGTCAACATACAAAAAGTAATTACAGGCTTCAGCCAGATAGACCCTATTTGGTTTGCCATAACTTTTTCCTTGTTTGGAATACAGCACATAATAAAAGCGGTGAGATGGAAACTGCTGATAGACACTTACGGGATAAAGTACCCGCTAAAAGACGCCCTGAAAGGATGGATGGTTGGATATTCGCTAAGCCTGATCACTCCAGGCAAAGTTGGCGACTTCGGACGCGCTTATTATCTGAAGGGGAAACTGGACACAGGAAAATCCCTCACAACTGTAATGGCTGACCGCGTGACCGATATATTTGTACTTTTCCTGCTTGCTACAATAGGGATTTCAATTTTCGTGAATACCTATGTAAAAAACGACTTCCTCTTATACGGGACGTACGGGCTTTTCGGATTATTTGTGGCTGCCGTAATAGTATTTTCCAAAAAATCCCGCGCGACAAAATTCGTGAAGCCGTTCTACAGGTTTGCCCCGAAAAAATATTCTCTAAGGATAAAGAAAGTCTATTTTGACTTTTACTCAGGCCTGGAGATTTTACTGAAGCACAAAAAGATTATAGTTCTGACAGGACTCATCACTTTCGGCTTTTGGCTTATTTCAATACTGGGAAATTACACATTGGCTTTGTCGATGGGTTTGAATATCCCTTATGTGTTCCTCTTGCTTGTAATGCCCATAGTCCTGATAATTCTGGCATTGCCAATATCTTTTTCAGGCTTAGGCACTAGAGATGCTGCGCTCATATTTTTCTTTTCATATGTCGGCCTGACAGCTGAAACAACCCTTACATACAGCATAATGATTTTGATTATAGACTATGTTTTCGCTATTTTCGGTTTCGGGATATTTTGGAAGAATCCCCTGAAACTGGAGAAAGAGAAATAGCATGGAAACTAACTGACAAAAAACCCCGTTTAACAAAGCCAATCGAAGGGAAAAGCTTATAAAAGACGTATTCTTATAGTTTAGGTATGAAATTTTCTGAGAAAGCTACGCCTGAAGAATTGGCAGCATTTTACAAGCTGGATGATTCATTGATACCTAAAGACAGGCCATATGCTTGGCTGATGTTTGTTTCCACTTTTGATGGCAGAGGAACCTTTAGGGAGCCAGGAGCTTTTGGCGGCGATTTGGTTGCAATGCAACATTTGAAAGACAGGCCACAAGCTCGTGGAGCCTACAATGATGGCAGACTTTTGCAGATGGGCTGGGCAATGTCTGATGCTGTACTCGGAAGCGCAAATATTATAGAGACTGAGAAAGGCCAGCTCTGGAGGCCATGGGACCAGGACATATTGGATTACAGAAAGGACGTGTTAAAAAAATCAGGGGAACCGCTAAAAGTGATTTTAACAAATAAGGGAGAGGCTCCACTTGAAGAAAAGATGTTTACATATGACGGCCACAGAATTTTGATTTTCACAACAAAGACTGGCTCTGATAACCTGTCAAAACAGTCAGACAGAATAAAAAAAATTACTGGAACAAACCCATTGAAGAGGATTAAAATGCATGTACAGGATGTGACAAGTGTTGACCCAGCCTATGTTGCGCAGGTTTTGAGGGGCGAACACAATGTAATGTATTTGGATGTTACAGGCGGCCCGACAATTGCAGGGGCGTTCTGGAATGCAAAACTAATAGATGAGTACAGGATCACTTTTGCGCCGCAGGTTATAGGTGACAGAAATGCAAAAGGCGATAACAGGCCATCACCAATTGCTGGTTTGAGCCTGGGACCTGACAATTCCTCCATTTTAAGGCCAATAAAAATTACCTACACTGGCGGGCATATTTATGCAAGAACTAGAGTAAATTATCGGCACTAGTTATTAACGTGTTTTGACAATATAGTTTCATGAAGCATGATCTCAGGATAGTTGCAGCCTTGGTGACTTTTTTCTTGTTAGCCCAGGTAATAGGTTTGTACTTTGTTTATAATGACATCAGAATAGAACAAAAAGTAACTGATACTGGCCAGATCTTGACAGTTGTTACACACCCTGAAACAGCTCTCGGAGCCAGACCAGAAGTCGCTAACTTCGACGCTGTTGTGATGGTTTTATTTTCTGTGCTGATTGGAACTAGCTTTGTTCTGCTAATAGTAAAATTCAACCAGTTAAAAGCCTGGAAAGGCTTTTTCTTTTTCGCTGTTTTCTTTTCTATTACAATTGCTGTTGGGGTTTTTGTGCGGTGGGAAATTGCAGCTGCAGTTGGGCTGGCACTCTCATTTTTAAAAATGTGGAAAAGAAATCCTGTAATACACAACACAACTGAAATACTCATATACACAGGGATAGCTGTTCTTTTTGCCCCGCTTTTCGAACCTCTTTGGGTAATAGTTTTGTTGCTGGCTATTTCTGTATATGATGCATTCGCTGTCTGGAAATCCAAGCACATGATAAAAATGGCTGAGTTCCAAATAAAGTCAGATATTTTCGCCGGGCTTTCAATTCCTTACAAGAAGCGGGATAAAATAAAGAAATCTTCTGTCTCTGCAGGATCAAAAGGAGGGCTAACGCAGGCTATCCTAGGCGGGGGCGATGTTGCATTTCCTTTAATCTTTGCAGCTTCTGTGATGGAATCTTTAATCAGGCTTGGGAATATTGGATCCCCAGTTTTCTTAAAAACTTTACTTATACCAATATTTACAGCGATAGCCTTGCTTGGATTATTTATTTACGGGAAGAGGGGGAGATATTATCCTGCCATGCCTTTTGTGACGCTTGGCTGCTTGGTGGGATATGGAGTGATTTTGTTGCTGATATAAAAATTATAATCTTTTTCCAAAATAAGCTTCCAGCGAGTTTGTTATCGTGTCAACCAAAACCCTCGTATATCTCTCAATTTCCAAGTTCACAGCATCTCCCTCTCCCTTGAATCCAAAAGTTGTGAGCTCTAAAGTTTTTGGGATGAGCCACACTGTAAAAGTGTTTTCTTTTCTGTCAACATCAACCACTGTCAGGCTCACGCCATCCAAAGAGATGAAACCTTTCGAGAAAATATATTTAATCCATTCCTTATCTGTTTTAAATGCAACTACATGATTGTTCTCATCTGGTTTTTCGACTTTTATTATTTTCGCGATAGAATCTACGTGGCCTGACACAATATGGCCGCCGATTTCATCGTATCGTGAGATCGATCTTTCTATATTTACTTTTTGGTTCTCTTTCACAGATCCCATTGTCGTTCTTTTCAGAGTCTCGCCCATCATGTCAAAAGAAATTAGATTCCTATCTATTCTGGTAACCGTCAAGCAGACTCCGTCGACTGAAATACTGCTGCCTACTTTGAGGTTTTTTAGCAGATGCTTGGAGAAAGAAACACCTATTCTCGTTAAGCCTGATTTTTTCTCAACTTTTGCGACTTCGAAACATCCTTGGACTATTCCTGTGAACATAATTTCCTTACCTAATTTCTCCTTTCTAAAGTTTCTGGCGAATAGAGTGGCAATTCAGGCGAAGGGTCATATACTCTTAGCTCATTACTTTGGTTTTCAACAACTTTGCAAAACTTGTCCTGTCTGGCTTCGCCTAGCAAACGAAGTTGATTTTGCCTTTCAGTATCGTCAGTTATCACTCCTATTGGCCATCCACTGTAAAAACCGTCTTGTGAAATGGCATTGATAATTCTTTTATCTATAGGGTATCCTCCAAAGTCTAAAAGCCTTTGTCTCCACCTGAATTTTCTACCTTTGATTACTATATCACCAACTGCCTTGTCGCCTGATGGGTCGTCATAAAATTCGATTCCACCGAGTTCACAAGCCATATTCCCTCTTATCGCTATTACTTTTCTATTGCCGACCAGATGCTCTTCGAACTCTCTGTCTGTTGGTTTGCCTACATGGGAAAAACCAAGATACCTGAATAAGTTTAAGCACCTTTCAACCTCATTCATTGAAACTTGTATATAATCTGTCATGTTTCACCATTGCTCCCTGTTTATTTTTTCTTTTTGTATCCCCATGTTCTCAAGAATTTTCACTGTCCCTTCTATCATCTCTGGCGGGCCGCACATGTAGAAAACAGACCGCTTTAGGTCAGGGACACATTTCTTTATCATCTCCCCATCTATTCTTCCTTTGAGGCCGGTCCAACCATTTCCTTCTGGCCGTGTAATTGTTATGAATAAATTCAATCCACTTTTCCCTAATTTTGAAAGCTCATTATTGTAAACAATGTTTTCTGGCTTTTTCACGCTGTAAATTAGAGTCTTTTTATTTTTTAACTTTTTCTCCATAGAAAACTTTATCATCGACATCAAAGGCGTTATCCCTGTTCCTGCACCAAGAAAAACAAAATTGTCTTTGACATCTGGACTGAAATTGAATTTCCCGTAAGGCCCTTCAATGTAAACAAGATCGCCTTCTTTGACAGAATAGAGATGTGGAGAAAACTTGCCTTCAGGGACTATATTGAATGTGAGGTCTATGTGATTTTTTTCTAGTGGGGATGATGCTATTGAAAAAGCTCTTTTTACAAGACTTTCTTTTTCATTTTCTTTAATGTTTAGCCCAGCCATCACAAACTGGCCTGAGATAAAATCTATTGGCTTTTTCAATTCTATCCTAAGAGTTTTCGTGTCTGGAGTTTCCTGGATAACTTTGATTATCTTGAGCCAGTCTTTGGTAATTTCTTCGGGCATAATAGGGAATATACGAATAAAGGATACTTAAAGTTGCTTCTAAACGTTTTTGGTTAACTTTTGGATTTAAAAAATGATGGAAAAGTTTGCTAAGCAAACAACAGTCAACCAGACTCGTTTTTAAATAGCCAAGTTCATTATTAATTGATTCTTATGGTGTACGAAGATAAAATACCCGTGCCGTTATCTGTTGTCATAAGCAGGGAAGGGAAATGGTTTGTGGCTGCATGCCCATTGTTAGATATAGCTACACAAGGGGAAACAGAGGAAGAGGTAAAAGAAAACATGAGAGATTTGATAGAAGAATACTTTGAAGACCCTGACACGACAAAACCTGAAATCAGAACAATGAACCTTTAAGAAAACAGATTCAACTGGAAAGGTTTTGACAACATGGGTTCCCCATGGAAATGAAGTTTCCCTGTTTGTAATCCAATATATAATAAAACAGACTGGAAAACCAAGGGAGGAATTTTATTGATATGTCAACAGAATCCGACATCCAAAACAAGATCTACTCTACTTTTGCTAGTGTGGCAAGTTCCATAGGCTATTCCCCTTTGCACGGGAAGATAATTGGCGTTCTTTTAGTGAAAAACAGGCCGATCTCGCTGCAGGATCTAGCAAGGGAAACTGGTTATTCTGCTTCTATGCTCTCACTTAGCCTGGATTTCCTTGAAGTGCTGGGGGTAATCAAGAAAGTTAAAAAAGAAGCTGACAGGAAGCTTTATGTGAGCTTGGCAGGAGACCTGTTAGAATGTCTGAAGAGAGCGATAACCATAAAGATAGACAAGAGCATAGAGAGTTCGATTTCCGAGTTCGAGGAGAGCAAGAAAGAGCTAGCAAAGCTCAGCAGCAAAGAGAAAGCAGAAGTCCTAAAAACACTGGAAATCCTGGAAGACCAGATCAAGAGGCTGAACATGTATGTAAAACTCTTGGCAGAGATTAAATTACCGTAGTTGAGTTTTTGGATATATTGTGGTCGATTCTATTATTCCTCTCCAACCTATTTCTTCTTCCTCTTCATCATCACAACCCCGCCTATCCCGCCGAGAACT
>CAYYYJ010000009.1:0-30744 GCA_964476045.1 uncultured archaeon
ATGTCTCGTGTCACAAAACACACAGAGAGACACGAAGCTGCACCAAAAAACTGGATTAGAAAGTAATTTATAGGCACAAGGGAAATATAACATATGGAAGCAAAATACGAGTTCGTAATTAAGGTTGATAACAAAGAAGTCTGGAGGGGGATTAACCCTAAACAGATTTACACTGATCTATCGAAAAATAATCCAGGTAAGCGCGTTTCAGTTTCATGGGAAACAAGGGAAGATGTTCTGATCTGCGTTTTATTATGAAGTATGATTATGCCAAGAGAGATAGTAAAATACTTGGGAAAATAAATAGGCCACTTATTCCTGTAACCATAATTAATGGGATAAATAAGATAGAAATTGATGAGATGTTAGCTGATACAGGAGCGGACATAACAATTATTCCACGGTACTTCGGTGAACTAGTTGTCCAAGATATAACAGCAGGTCAATACATAGAAATTAAAGGTATAGCACCCTCCTCTGTTCTGGTTGCATTCATCCATCAAATGAAAATGATCATCTGCGGAAAAGAATTTGAATCAAAAGTGGCAATTTCAGAATCGAATGACATTCCTCCTGTTTTAGGCAGGTTAGAAGCCCTAGACAAATTTACGGCTATTTTTAAAAAAGGCGTTGAGCTAGAACTTATCCATTAAATCTACTCTATTTTCAGGACAAATGTCTGCCTGCAGTCGTCTGGGAATGTGGTTGCAGTTGAGTTTACACGCTCGCATGTAGACGAGTCTTGAATCAGGTTGTTTTTGCCTGTTTTTAGTTCAAATAAAAAATTTCCTGTGTCAGCGTCAGGTGGTATCTTCATTATTACAGGCAGGTCTGCTATTTCCCCGCCTTTTATCCAGACAGTTTGTACAGTGTCTATCCACCCTATTGCTTGATTGAGCGGCTTATTTCCTGTTGCCCTGAAACCTATTTTATAGCATGCGTCTCCTGGGCCTTTATTGTTTATAAGTATTTTGAAAGTATTCTCAACATCTCTTTTCGCAACTGCCTCAGCCCCTGTTGTCAAGACACACTTTTTATTTGGATCCTTTTTTAGCTCTTCAGAAAGATCTTTTATCGCCTGTTCTGTTACCTGGATACCTATTGTATTGATGTTCTTGAAGAGATTTCTGATGAATCCAGTTCCTAAAGTTAGGATAAGAACGGCTATGACTATGACAATAACAAACTCTATACCAATAGCAATACCTTTTTTCTCGCGCATATGCAATCTTCCCGGTTATAATAATTGGCTTAAGTTGTTTATATAATATACTATATAGAAGATCTCAATTTTTTTCAAATTCCGGGACATTTTTATTCTGCATCCCGTACAATATCCCTTTCATCTTTTTCTCTTTATTGACAGCAGACCAGTAATAAGCCTCGTCTCTTGTGCCTTTAGTGAGCAGCATTATGACTTTGCCTATTTTAGAACGGCCAACCCTTCCTCTCCGTTGTATCTGCCTTATTTCAGAGGGAACTGGCTCATAAAAAATAGCCATGTCAGCATCGGACACATGAAGGCCTTCCTCCCCTATAGACGTGCAAACAAGAATATTGTAGATTCCATTTTTGAAATCCTCTAGCCTCTGAATCTGCTCTTTTTGGGACAGTCCCTTGTTCGCAGAATTTTCTTTTGTTTCTTCCTTTTTTTCTTGCTGTGCAGATACAGTGTCAGCTCTCTGGAATTCAGTGTTTTCCTTTTTAACTTCTTCTGCTTTATTTGGCTTTGCCTTTTTAAGAATCCTGGAACTCTGCCCAACAAATTCTATTGGTTTCGCTCCGTCTATCTTGCTCAGGACAGAACATATCTCGCTTACAGTGTCCCTATAGCTCGCGAATATTATAATCTTGAAATCAGGATTCTTTTTCATTTCAGTGTGGACTATAGAGCACAGTTTGCTGATCTTCGGATGCTTATACCCATCCAAAAAAAGCCTATTTGATAGCCACATTGCATTAGAAAATGTCTTATCGTTCACAAGGGATACAGAATATTTAGATTGTTTGTCATCCCGTATTTTCTTGAAATAATTTTCGAGTATTGGGATCCCCTGCGTCTCGAGCAGCCCTATCGCATGCTCTATTTTTATTGAAGGTATGACCAGAGACAGCCCTATGAAAGCATTTTTGTTTCCCGACCTTATCTTAGCCATCAGATTATTTTGGAGTGCTAGAAGCTCAGTTTTATTCACAGCCTTCCGTTTTATCAGCCACATTTTTCGCAAGGTGTCTATTCTGCTTATATAAGCTGATTTTAGCATTTGTCTCACAGTGTCAAAATTCTCTGGAAAATCAACATGAATCCATTCGATTTCTTTTTCTTTTATGTAAGGTTTTACATCTTCGTCTTGTTCGGTCCTTATCTCCACAAAATCCAGTCCAGAGTTTTTGCAGATCTCGTCTATTTTTTCCCGATCTCCTCCAGGGGAAGCGGTGAGCCCGAGTATTTTCGGGTTTTTTGCCTGCTCCAAATATTTTTTGGCGATAAATGGGTATGCATAATCTCCGATTGAATGATGCACTTCATCCAAAACCAGCAAACTGAAGTCTTTTAGTGAGAGCCTTTTCTCTGTTAGATCATTCTCAATTGTCTGCGGTGTGGCAAAAATTATTTTTTTATTTTTGTAGATCTCTTCCCTCAGGACAGGATCTGTAGTCCCTGTCACAACAACAAAATCTGATTCGTCCATGTTCAAAAAACTCAGAAAAGATTTGAAGTGCTGGTTCACCAGAGGCCTTGTGGGCGCTGTTATTAGTATTTTAGATTGGGGATAAGATTCCATTCTGTAAGCTGTCAATACAACTGCTATCGGTGTTTTGCCCAAGCCTGTTGGCAGGACGCAGAGGACGTTTTTACCCACTGCTGTTGAGATTATAGATTCTTGGTATTTTCTTGTTTCAAGGGTATCTTTTTTCAGCAGAGGGTGTGTTATATACATAACTATACTGTCTTGTCTAGAATCAATAAATAAGAAACTCTTACAGAAAACAGTATTGTTGATTATTAGAATAGGCTATTTCTTCTTCCTCTTCATCATCACAACCCCGCCTATCCCGCCGAGAACTACAACCAAACCGACCACGCCGCCTATTGAGTCCAAGAGTAAACCTGCTTCGAGTGATATCTCAATATCAAAACTATAATGAGTTATGATATCCTAATATCAAAACTTTATATAGCCATCTGCATAATTATAATCATGGACTGGAACGCGCTTGCTGGCCAAAACCCTTGGTGGGAAGATGAAAAAGAGATAGAGGAAGATGAAAAAGTGAAGGAGGTTTTAAAGAGGAATCACAAATATATTCCCCCTTTCCTTAAAGGAAATTATCTTATCCTTGGGCCCAGGCAGACTGGGAAGACAACTTACCTGAAACTTTGCATAAGGGAGCTCATAAAGAGCGGTATCCACCCAAAAAAATGCCTTTATTTTGTGTGCAACCTTGTGATGAAGCCTGAAGAGATTGTTGAAATTGTTGATATTTTCAAAAAATCAGGCGGTAAATATGTTTTTTTTGATGAGATAGGTTTCGTCCCCGAGTGGGAGAGGGCTGTAAAACAGATACTTGAACTTAAAGCGCTGTCAGAAGGGATGGTTTTTTATTTTACAGGGTCATCAACACTGGAGCTCCAGAAGGAACGCTTTCCAGGGAGGCCGGTTAAAATAAGGGAATTCCTTCCACTAACATTCAAAGAGTTTTGCATGGTTTTCGGGGGTGATGAACTTATATCCAGCATTGGATATTCAGGGGGCCTTAACAACTGCCAGAATAATTCTGCTAAATTGATGCCGTTTATAAAAGAAATTGGAAACCTTTTTAACAACTATATCCGTTGCGGCGGCTTCCTTAGGCCAGCCTACCAGCTCGTGGAAGAGGGGCGGATACAGGATGAGACATATCAGATATACTGGAATTGGATAGCAGGGGATATTGCAAGGCTCGATTTGAGTGAGAGAACCCTTAGCGCAGTGTTAAAAGGGGTTGTGAAGAGGTACTGCAGCTCCTTTTCACTAAGTTCATTGGCCACAGAGGTTGAAATACCTTCACACATGACTGTCAGGGATTACCTTGAGATATTGGAAAGCCTTTATGTCCTTCGGAGCTATTGGAAATATTATGATAAGACGCCGGCATTTAGAAAGGAAAGGAAAGTTTATTTTATAGACCCTTTCATTTACCATCTGGCTTCTTTCAAGACACTTGGAGCCAAAGAGGAAAAAGCAGAGGACACGCCTAAAATAGTCGAAGGGATTGTTGGTGAGGCCCTTAAAAGGTCCGGTATGCCTCTGAAGTTCCTTAGGAAAAATAAAGAACTCGATTTTATTTCAGGGGATTATGGGATAGAGGTAAAGTGGCAGGAGAAGGTTTCTGGTTCAGATTTCCCCAATATCGGCGACAAGGCCAAAAATAAAATACTGCTTTCAAAAAAGGATTTTAAAACAGGGGAGATTGCTGTAGTTCCTGTGCCGATTTTCTTGCTGGTTTTATAGGCTCTCCCTGTTAACAATTTGGTTCGTGTGGAAAACTAAAAGGCGGGTTTTTCTTCTTCAGAAATATCAAAAACGCCAGCAACCTAATATCACAAAACTAATACTGATTTGACAGTTGGGCTGTTTTTTGATATTTCATTTCTTGGTCTTTATATTTAAAATAAAACTTCCCTTCTTTTCCCGTAAAACCCTATAACCTATTTCTTCTTCCTCTTCATCATCACAACCCCGCCTATCCCGCCGAGAACTACAACAGCGCCTATCACTCCGATCAAGGTCGTGTCTCCGCCTGTTGGTTGTTTTGGTGCCTCTGTTTGGGCTGATGAAGGCTGAGTTGTTTCTTTTGGTTGGCTTGCTGATGGCGATGAAGATATTTCAGCGCCAGCTGGTGTAGCGCCTGCTTTGTATGTCACCACAAACACAGAAAATCCTGGTGTGGTCGCTGTGAACTTTACTGAGCTGTCTGGTTCAGCTGATCCAGCTACTGTTTCTAGTGTCTGCCATTTTGTTCCATCGAATCTGAGGAGGATTATGTCAGATGGTTTGTATGAGCCTATTTCCTGTTTTGTTAGCTTGAAGGATATTTTTGCTTGTTTTATTTTGTCTTTTAGTGCTTGGGAAGGGGAGATCTGGAGGACTTTGAGAGCTTTCTGGCCTGCTGATGGCAGGACTGTTAATGCCTTTCCGCTGTCGTCCACTAAAGGCATTTTCTCGAAGACTTTTACTTCGAGCTTTGCGTCTGCTTGGGAAAGATCTTGGGTTACTTCCAGCTGGATTTTATCCAATCCTTTTGATTGGATTTCTGCTGAGGTTGTTATGTCAGTTGGTTTTGAGGACTTCAGGTCTGATGATAGTGATGATGAGGCTAGTAAGGTTGGGTCTGCTACTGGGGTTGATCTTGGGGGTATTGCTCCTCCGCCACCGCCTCCAGATCCTCCGCTAGAGCCGCCGCCTCCACCCCCGCCGCCACCGCCGCCACCGCCTGAACTACCGCCAGACGAACCGGTTGCTGGAGCTGATGCTGGAGCAGAACTCGTTGCAGTTGGACTCGGGGAAGGCAAAGGCGTTTCACCTTCAACTGTAATAGGGAAATATGAGAAACCTGAGGTCTCTGCTTCGTAGGTTATTTCTGTATCTGTTTCTGAGACTAATGTAGTCTTCAGACTCTCGATTGCCTGGGCATCGCCTTCGCCGACTACTCTGTTAAGTTTTATTTTTACTTTTTTGGCATCTATTTCTTCTTTTGTCTTACCCAGATCTGATTTTTTGACAGTAAATGTGATCACCGCATTCTTTATGAGAGACTGGCCTTGAGCATCCTTTAGTACAGGGGCTTCTATCTGTAAATAAGATAATGTGTTCCACAATATTGGGGCTTTTATTTCAGTTGGTTTATCTGATAATTTCCTTACTTCTATATCGACATTGTTTATCTCGGTTATAGCGTCCTTTAATTTTACTCCAATGTGTTTCAATCCTGCTTTTTCAAGGGCATCTTTTGTGAACTCGAATATAGCATCAGCTGTGTCTGTTGATTTTGTCACTTTTGATTTTGTCACTTTTTCGCTGGCTTGGACAACAACTGGTTTCGGGGTTGGTGATGGGCTCTGAGATGTTGATGTTTGGCCTGTTGGACTGGAGCTTGGTGATGCCGAAACCAAGGGGCTTGCGCTTGGTGCAGGGCTGGCTGTTGGGGATGCTGCTGGCGATACAGATGGACTTGGGGATGGTGTTGGTGAAGTTGAGGGGCTTGCGCTTGAAGCGGGGCTAGCTGAAGGCAATGGGCTCGTGGAAGGTGTCAACAACAGATCACCACTAAATATATTATTTACTTCATTATCAGACAGAGCGCCATCGTATATGTGCACGCTGGAAATATGCATCTTGTTTGTTCCTACAGAAGCTTTATTAATCGATCCCCGATATCCGTTTACAAAACTGGATCCGCCTATTTGAGGAAACGAGTAATCAGGATAGTTCATGTTTATCAATTTTGTTTCCTTGAGATTGCCATTGATGTACAACTTAGCTTCGACCTCAGAGCCTGCTTTCTTCCAGACACCTGTCACAAGAACCCATTTATTGAGAATATCAGCTTGAACAAAACGCGGATCAGTGAACGTGCTCGCAGCCCTATCGCGAACATTATTCCACGAGAGGCCGTATCCAGCTGGCCCGACAATGATCGATCCGCCGAGGCCACCAGAAGCTGTGAATGCATCACCAAGCGAAACAACTGCCCTGTTAGCTTTAGGCAACTCTTCAACTTTTACCCATGAAACTAAACTGAATGTTTGCAAATCAGATATTGGAACTTGTTTGTTGAGTCCCAGAACTTTTTCTGTATTATCGAAAAGAACCACTTTACTATATTTTGGGTCACTTACAAGCTCGGGGACTGGTATTGGACCATCAGAGTCTACACTCCCTGATTTTCTCAAATAGATATTTGTCCTTCCTACAGGCGAAGAATCAGGGAAAAATTCTATTTTCGTTTTCTCGTCTTTATTTACCTGATTCAGGTTCCAGGAACCGACTAATAAAGGATTAATAGGGGCTTTACGTTCTTCTGGAACAAAATCAGCTGCCCGCCGTTTTTGATAATCTGCTGTTGCCCTAGATGCATAATCTGTACCGCCGGAAGATGCTAATGTTTTAAGTTCGCTTTCACCGAGTTCCCTTTCATATATTCTGAGGTCATCTAAATAGTTACTCATTACGTTATTATACCCGTTGAAACCGCCTACGACTTCGCCTTTTCCACCTATAATTAAATTGCTCTGAGTGTCTAGCTCTCCAGTAAAGCCGTTTGTGGCATCTGGACCCTCTTCTATTGTAGGATCTTGTCCGTCAGTTCCCTTGGTTACTGTTTTCAATATAATATCTTCCTGTTTTGCAGGCTCACCATTAAAATAAAACTTTGTTTGCCTTACATCAGCAGGGTTAATTACAACAGCCATATGTTGCCAGCCATCATCAGTTACTAATCTGGTTCTTGATGCCGGTATCGGCGTGCTAACTATAGTCTTGGTTAAGCCGTCTTTTCCAACTGCCATGAAAAATAGTCGGCCTTGGTTGCTTTCTATAGACCAGCCTTGCAGATCGCTCTTTAACGGAGATAGGTGAGAAAGTATGCTTGGATCCTCTGAAATAAGCAGATCGCCTGTAGGGGAACTAGGATATAACTGATCATACTTACTTATTAT
Organism: uncultured archaeon; assembly: GCA_964476045.1. Classification (GTDB taxonomy): domain Archaea; phylum Aenigmatarchaeota; class Aenigmatarchaeia; order QMZP01; family JACQNV01; genus CAYYYJ01. The sequence goes on from CAYYYJ010000009.1 coordinate 7,703, forward strand.
AGTGCCCACATCAGCCCAATAGTTTGTCCAGAAAGCAACTGTTTTTGAACCACCTTTAAGGTCGACAATATCAGGGGCTTGTATATGGTTGTCGCCTATATCTAATGCGTTATAACTTTTCCCAATTTTTCCCTCTGCCCATACGCCTGGACTATTTGAACTTGCCAGATAAATCATCTGCAAAATACCGTTATTTCCATTTCCAGAATGATCTTTAACTGTCCAGTAATCATCTTCATCAAATGTATAATGGAGTATGAGATCTTTATTTGAAATTGTGCCAGGCCCTGTAGCAGAAGGTTTCGAATTCAGGAAGCACATCAGGGCATCAGACCCTAAAGTGATTGTCTGGTCACATTCACTCGCATTCCCTCTCAACAAGCATCTAGCAGCATAATTGTCCCATGTAGCTTTTGGTATGCTGTATTGATTATATGCATTCGATGCAACGTCTTCACAGTTAACTGGCTTTTTTATATTAGCATTGGCTGATATCGGTGTTTTCTTTCCATACCAGCATATCTGGACAGAGTTGGCTCCGCCGCCTGTTGAAACGCTTAGTTTTGCTGTTGCTGTTTGCCAGCATTTTTGTGCTATCTCATTCTGGTCTGCATTAGGAAGTATTTGGCAGGTGCCGTCAGATTGAGTTGTCCAGGAAGGCCACTGGCTTCCCCATGCTTGGTATTCAGGGAGGGCGCCAACATTTATTCCTGTACAAGAAGAAGGCGTGGAGACTGTTGCTGGCTCCTGAAATATTTCTGGCTCCTGCTGTGCAGATTCTGCTGGCGATTGTCCAGGAGAGGCCTGATCTGATTGCTGTTTTTTTTGCTGGGCGCAACCTGAGATAATTAGGATTGTGACAATAGAAAATATGAGAAGTAAGTGTTTGGATTTCATGACAGGATCCTCTACTACATATTTACTGTTTGCATATTTATATGTGTTTGTAATTTAGTTAGATTTCTGTTTTCCAGAAAATCTCCGAATAGAGAAAAAACTAAAACTATTTTGTGGCCTTGAACGTCGGAGCGACAACTTCGCCGACAACTTCGCCGACTGTCACTACTGAATCTGGACTTGGGAATTCAAAAACCCCTGGCTGACCTTTGTCCTTGTGTAGAGCAGCATAAAGAGTTGTTGTTGCTTTGGATGCGTCTATTTTTACAACGATGTTATTGTTCTGGCCATCTTTTACAGCAGCATGCCCTATCGAAACACCTGGGGCGCCGTCTGCTTGGGCTCTGATTGAGATCCAGCCTGGCCCTGAAGAAGTGACTTTGTCGATTGTAACTGTGCTATCTTTTATTGCCTGATCTTTTACAATAACAGGGGATGGAGGCAAAACGCCACTGCCACCAACAACTCTTTTTTTTGCTATGTCCTTTTCCTGGGGCTGAGTGCATCCTGCAACTAAGAGGACTGCAACAATAAGGAGGACAGGGAAAAGTTTTTTCATATTCTAAATATTATTTTATCAGGGTCGTATATAAAGTTGTGCGAATTCAGCTGCAAGCTTCGACCTGGCATATTGTATTCAAACACCAGTTCAACCCAGCTTCTGTGCACTGGGATTCTGTGTAGCATATCCCTGGATTTTCTGCAGAACACATAGTTGGTTCTGGTGTATAACTTGTTTCTGGCAAGCCTGGATAATACTGTATGTTTGTTAAAGATCTTATATCGTCCTCGCTCAAAACATAATTGTATATCCTCAATTCATCAATCGCCCCGTTAAAGTTCTGTTCGAAAGGCTCGGATGAACCGATTGAGAGCGCTCGTGTAGTCGATGGCTGTATTGAACCTGTAAACCCTTGTTCCGAGTCCAGGACTCCGTTAATGTAGAGTTTCATTTTGCCTTCGCCAAGGACAGCTGTCACTAAAGTCCATTCCCCGACTGGGATTTCTGAATTTGAGTTTAGTACAATGAACCTGTCGACATCAAGGGATCCTGTTGCTATTGTAAACTGTGCGTGCGTGTTTGTTTTGTCCAAACCAAGTGAGTAAGGCCATGGGCTGCCGTATTGGTCTGGCTTTTGGCGGATTATTGTTTGGAATTCTGCTGAGCCTGTTGAACCAAGTTTGATCCAGGCGGAGAGTGTAAGGGAGGTTGAACTGGACAGAGACAATTCTGAATGGGCTATGTCTAAAGAATCGTCTATTCCATCAAATAATAAGGCTTTGGATGATTTGCCTTCTGTGAGTTTTTTATCTGCGAGATCTGATGCTGTTGGGGATAAGCCGTCTTTTAGGATTCCTGTGTACTTGCCGTAAAGATCGCTGGCTGTGTTGCCTGACAAAAAGTCGAAGGGGAAATTGGTTACTGTGTCTGTTTGCGAGGAAGATTGTTCTAAAACAGGCTCTTTTAAACTAAGATCGTTCATGTCGTCCTGAATTTGTTTCTCTGATATAGCGAAATCATATACTCTTAGTTCGTCTAGTGACCCATTGAAAAAATCGCCACCAGTGTTGGCTCCAATAATCATATACTTAGATTCCGGCTTCACCAATGTAGACTCTTTAATTTGTTTTTTCTCACCATTGACGTATAGAGACACCTGATCACTATCCCATATAGCTGCTACATGAACCCATTGACCAATAAGCATATCTGGGTATTTTATGACCTCTTTGCTCCCATCAAGATTAACCCAATTTACAGACAATCCTCCAGGAGCTATGCTAATGTCAGCTAACGAGTTTTCCCCGCCTATTTGATCTCCTAGAAGTTGGATTATTGTTTGTTTATTTTCTGGGAGTTTTTCGACCCTCAACCAAAAGGTTGTTGACAGAGTATTGGAATTTACTAATTCCATGTCCGGAAACACGTCTATGTAGCTTTGTACACCATCAAAAACCAGTGAAGAACCGTATTTTCCGTCAGAATCTACCTGGGGCCCCGCAAGAACATCGCTTTCTTTTAATTCGTTTTTCTGCAATGCGCCTGTTGATCCATCCATTAATACTCCATAATAATTATTAAAAGGGTCTATTGTATCATCGTTTTCGACTTTATCAAAAGAAAAATAAGCCAATGGTTTTGTTTTCGCACTTTCCTGGGCGTTGGTTAATATAGGTAGTCCAAGAAATAGTAATAATAGTAAAACAACTGCAACTATCTTCTTTGGATGTTTAATATTTTTCATATTATGTTAAAACTATTTTTTAACTATTCTACAACCATAGCAAGTCTCAATTTCTAATGTCGCTTTTCCTTTTTCAACCACCAGATGTGTTGATGATTTTGTGTCTCTGCACACGGTTGCCGGATTCTCAACATAATTTCCATTGAGTTCTTTGCATTCAGACTCACACCTAGCTTTTTTATCAAACCATTTTGTGGATGGTTCATTATACTTGTCGCAACCTTTAGGAGACATCAAACCCCAACATGGGACTTTTGCAGGGACTATTACGCATTTTCCATTATTTTTTTTTGCCTCCTCGTCGCACATTTTCTTGTCCTTGCCAACAAAAACCTTATCAAAGCCAGCTGTTATTGGAGGCGGACACTCTTTTTTTTTGTCATAGCAAAACGTGGCTGACAAAGTCGCTGTACTGCCTGCTGTTGTAAAAGATGGGTAAAACTTTTCACATAAATAGCCTTCAGATATTGGCCAATCTTTTTGACACTCCTCTTTTGTATAATAACTGCCATCACATGCCTGTTTTTTACAAAGATAGCAATATTTAGTAACTTTTTGGGCCGGGGCTATTACTTCATAATTATAAGTTAATTTGGCACAGTTATCACCACATAGTATGGCTTTTCCTTTCTTGTCTTTACCTATTTTAGTCGCTTTACATTCTTCTGATTTTTCATGTAGATTTCCAGTACAGGAATGTGCAGAACCTGGATCAGCTGCTCCACCAAATCCGCTTATTGCTGAAGTCTTATCTGATGATGAATCAGGAGCCTGGGAATCTGATTGGAGATTTGCGGCTGGAGAACTCTTGCGTAATAACTGGCCTGAAAGGTCGCTTTCCCCTGAGAAATAGAGTATCCCGACTGCTAGAATTACGACAACTAGAATACCAGCTGCAACACCGGCTTGGCCCTTTCTGCACTTTTGGGTACTGTAGCCTTTTGAGCAAGCAGAGAAGAACGGAAACCGATCCCGAACGATCGGTTTCAACCCTCTAACGCTGCCGGAAAAGACTACACCGGCCTGACCTTTAGATTTGGACATGAGATCAATCACTTCAATAACTCGATTATTATTTATATGAATAAGATTATAAAGTTTGTTTTTGGAAATAGTTTCCAGGCTATTTTTGCAGAAGCCATTTCCAGAGCGGGATGTATCTTATTGTCCTGTCCCCTGTTTTCTCTTCAGATTCAAAGTTTTCTGTTATTATAATACCTGCCTGTAATTTAAACTCTTTAAGGGCAGAGAGAAGGGAATCTACTTCCCTTTCTTTCGTGTCTATATCATCGAGCCTGAAGCAGACGTTTATAGCCTCAGTAATTTTCAGGCCGTCTTTTATCACAAAATCTGTTTCATGTTGATTGGCATCTTTCCAGTAATAGAAATCTTTCCCTCTTCTTTTAAGCTCTGTAAAAACTATATTCTCATAAATTTTCCCCATATTTTCCATGAATCTGAAATTAGACGCAACGGCAAGGCCATTATCAATTGAATAGATCTTTTTTTGTGTTACCTCCTGTGATTTTAATGAATAATCGAACTTTGGTAACCTGAACAAAAGGAAAACCTCTTCAAAATAATTCAGATATTTCTCTATAGTTTCAAGTGAAATTCCAGACATTCTTGAATATTTCCTGACGCTGAAGGGACTTCCCAAGTTTGAAAGGAGGAACATGGCCAGATCTTTTGTCTTTTGTATGTCTGTTCTAAATCTCTCTATAATATCCTTGTACAGGATGTCATTAAAATATTCCTTAAGGAGCTGTTTTCTGAACGTCTCTTCTTTAAAAAAGATTTCCGGGAAGCCCCCATTCTCTGCATACTCCTTCAGAGCTTTCCTGACAGAATTTATGTCAGACGATGAAAACTCTTTTATGCCTGTTGGCAATCCTTTCCACGAAAGATATTCTTTAAAACTTAATGGATATTGCAGAAGCTTCACATTTCTACCAGTAAAGACAGCCGAATATTCATTTTGCACGAATTTAGATGAGGAATCTGTAACAAATATCTGAATTTTTTTCCCGGTATCGTATAGTTTCCTTATGTAAAGCTCCCATTCGGGGCACCTATGGATTTCATCTAAAAAAAGATAGAAATCATCCTTATCGTACTTGCTTGACTGATAAAAATCAACTATCTCCTTTAGGGTGTGTTTGCTAAGGACATCGTCCTCAAAATTCACAAGCAGGATCTTCTGGGGCTCCACACCGTCTTGTAAAAGTTTATTTATTAGTTGATAGAATAATGTCGACTTTCCGCTTCGCCTTATTCCTGTTACGACCTTAATTTCCTTTATTCTGAGCCAGTTTTCCAGTGTTTTTAAGGACTCCCTTTCCCTGCCCACTCGTGGAGTCAACAAATTCTTATCTTTCCACCATACATTCCAGTCGTTTAGAGCTTCTATCATATCATATATAATAGAACATTATATATATAAATGTTTCGTTACAGTTTATACAATTAGAACATACTTGATCGTTGTCTGTATCAACTTTTTACATTATCGCCCGGCATCTCTCGGGCAAATCTGCCCTGAATTCGCCTGAACCCTGAAAGCTGATCTGCTGGCCTGAAGGGGATTGGGATTCGCCTGAGAAGTGGAGGATCCCGACTGCTAGGACTGTTATAACTAGAACAGATGCCGCTACACCGGCCTCCTGACCTTTTTTAGAACTAAAAGTTGGCATTAAAGGCTCCTTAGAATAATTCACGTTTTATACATATATATCAGAACTTATTTTCCCAGAAGCCATTTCCATAAAGGGGTGCAGATAATTGTGCCGTTGCCTTTTTCTTTGGCTCCCCCGCCTTGATATATCAGAAGGCCTTCCTTTAACTTATATTTTTCAAGGAAGAATTTCATTGTATTAACATCGCTGCTGGTCAAGACAGCTTTATTTTTTACTTCTATTGGAAATATTTTATTCCCGCTAACTTTCAGAAAATCTATTTCTCTGCCTTTATCCCTCCAATAATGGGAAGCATCGATCAGGCTGCCAACCATTGTTTCCAGTATCTTGTCCTTATTGTCTGTATAGCAATAGGCAAGGGTCCACCAATAAGGATAAATTCTCTGCAGCTTTCTTGAAGAGGCAAGACTGCTTATCCTGAAATTTCTGACTCTCCTTATCAGATAAGAAAACTCCAGATAATATAAGTGGGAAGAAAGAGTCTTTTTGCTCACACCCAACTGTTTTGAGATGCTGTCATAATCAAAATATATACCAGGCTGGCTGTAGAAAAGATTCAAAAGCCTGAGAAGCAGGTCTTTGTTGATATCCCTGAATTTTTCCGGAAGATCTGTCTTCACGATCTTGTCTATTATTGTAGTCCTCAAATAGTCTTTTATAACAAGTTCGTCTTCCCACTCAATTGTTTCAGGGAAGCTTCTTAATAGATAGAGCTCCAGTTCTGCTTTAATCTCATTTTCCCATAAAGCAAGGTTTTCCAAAAGGTTAGCTTTCTTTTTTAATTCGAGATACTCAGTAAAACTTAATGGCGGAACATTTATGAGGAAATATCTGCCCCCCAGACTTTTCACGGCGCTTTCCTCGAGACCAATGCTGCCGGAAGAAGAGACGAAAAATTTGATATTAGGGAAAGAATCATAGAGGAGTTTTATTTTGTTTCCCCAGTCATCAAGCTTTGATATCTCATCCAGGAACAGGAAAATTTTCTCCTTTTTCCAGTCTACGCTTGTCAGCTGCCCGTATTTTTGAAGGACTTCTATCACATTCTCTGTTTTTTTGTCAAAGCTGAAATATAGGATATTCTTTGGGTTGACCCTTTGCAACAAGTCTTCTATTGTCTGGTAAAGAAGGGTTGTTTTACCGACCCGTCGGAGGCCAGATAAAACCAATATCTGCCTATATTTAAAAAACCCAAGGATTTTACTGAATACTGCTCTTTTATACGGTTTCGCCAGCTCACTGGCTATTGGCTGGCCTTTCCACCAGGGATTTAAAAGTGCCAATATCTCCATTAATTCTTCCATAAGTTTATTTATGGAAACTAATATATAAAGCTTTTGTTTCTTAATGGAAACTAATAAATATATATAAAAGTCAGGCCATATCTTTCTGTAGAGGCCACCTCTATTACCTTCTTTTCAATAAAGAAGCTTGACCAAGAAAGGAGGCTGAATTTTCCTGCGGACATTATGCTTTATGACTCGGAAAATTTTACGCCTTCCAGCAGCCATTTCCAGAGCGGGATGTATCTTATCCTGCCGCTTATCCCAAACCAATCCACAGCCTCCTCTGTATCCTGATTTTCTGTTATCATAACCAGATCTTTGCAGCCTGTTTCCTTTCCGGCTTTCAGCAGACTCCTGATCTCCCTTTGTTTTGTCTTCAGGTCGTCCATATTATAACAGACCTGGATGAGCTGCCTGATCTTCAAACCGGCCTTCACGACAAAATCAACCTCTTCCTGTTGCTGGTTTTTCCAATAATATATTTCCATTCCATTGTTTGACAGGCTTTGCCTAAGAAGCTCCACTGCAACTGTATTTTCGTACATCCTGCCAATTTCAGGCATAAACTTGAAGGCTTTTGCATGAATAAACCCGTTGTCAATGCAATACATCTTGTTGTTGGCTGACATTTGTTCCTTTAATTTGAATGAAAACCTGTTAAGCCTGAAGAAAATAAAGGATTCTTCCAGATAACCAATATACTTTCCAACTGTGTGCACACTTCTGAAGCCTACTGCTTTACTGAGAGAATTGCAGGAAAATTCTTTTGATATGTTCGAAATCAAATACATTCCAAGATTTTCTATTATAGACGGGAGCCTTATCCTAAATCTCTTCACTATGTCCTTGTAAATTACTGAGGAGAAGAGCGTTGACAAATAATCTTTATAATCCAGGCCTTTCAGGAGCGGTTCTGGGTAACCGCCGTAAACAATGTAATCTGACAATTTTTTCTTTATTTCGCTTTCAGTCAGTTCGGCTTTCGAAAGTCCGAGAAATTCCTTAAAGGAGAAAGGGAGTATTGTTGTGCGCGTGTGCCTTCCTGTAAGGTGGGTGGACAATTCCTTGCTGAGAAGGTTTGAGTTGCTGCCTGTTATGACCAGCTTATAGCCTTGCCGCTGCAGCTTATTTACAAAAAGTTCCCATTTATTTAGGTTTTGTATCTCATCAAAAAGTATATGCTTCGGGTTGTTGTAAACTGAATTTACCGCATTTATTATGTCATTGTAATCCTCTGTTTCAGCAAGCTTCTCATCATCAAAATTTACATATCCAAAATCCCCGGATTTGTTTAGGGCATGGATAGAGAAAAACGATTTCCCTGCCCTCCTGGGTCCAAGTATGACTTTTATCAGGTCGCCGCTGTTTTTAAACTGGGTTTCCCTCTCCACATACTCTTCAGCGAGCCTTTTTTCTAGTTCCCTCTTCTGCAGGAGGATTATGTCTATTATTTTTTGCATATAGAGACTTATAGTGCATAGAAGTATATAAATATATGCACTATAATAGATTCCGCGAAGCTGTCGAGGCGCTCAGAAGTTGCGTCACTAAAGTCCAGAATATGTAGTCTCTATTGACAATAGAAGCTTTGGAAATCACTTGCACGAATTTATCTGGCAGACTCCGCCTTCATACTCGTATGGGCACCAGTTCAGCCCTATACTCTCACAATTTGCTTTTGTGTAGCAGAATTCGGGGTTTTGCTCTAAACAAGTAGACGATGTCTCTATCGAAATGTCTGAGGAGTTGTAAAGTGTTTTTGGCGGCTCGCTATCTGCATCAAGTGTTTTCGGTTCATAAGAACCTGTTTGAGGCGAAAACAAATTCTTTATTTCTTCTGAGCTTAGTCCGTAATTGTAAACTCTTACTTCGTCTAAAGCTCCATTGAAATTTAGTTCGAAAGGTTCTGATGAACCGATTGACAAAGCTCGTAGAGTGCTCGGCTGGACAGACCCTAAAAATTCCTGCTCTGAGTCTAACACTCCATTAATGTACAACTGCATTTTCCCGGCATTCAGAACAGCAGACACTTGGATCCACTCGCCTAGGGGGATCATCTCTGTTTGCGATGTTAGAACAGAAAATCTGTCTATGTCCTTGTTTCCTGTTGCTATGCTAAATTGGATCTTTTTATTTTCTTTATCTAAATTCAGGCTGTAAGGCCATGGATCTCCGTATTTGTCTGGCCGTTTTTTCATTATTGTCTGGAACTCGGGGAATTCCCTTGTTTCGGCTTTGACCCAAGCTGATAGAGTAAAGGATGAACCAGAAAGGCTTAGCTCTTCTGAATGCGGAATCTCAATCCGATCGTCTATTCCATCAAATAAAAATGCTTGGTTTACTTTGCCTACGATTATTTTTTTATTTATTTCATCTTTTTTCTCTCCTGTCCCGCCTACTTTTACAAAAGCCGGGCTCGTTTTAACTGAAATAGGCGGTGCCATCATTAGCGCGTCTGTGACATCAACTGCTGAATCGAATTGGCTGTTGTCTAGAGGGAGGTAGAGAAGCAACTGGTTTGTTAAATAGGATTGTTCTTGCGTTTCGGAAGGTAACTTTATAATATCAAATCCAACTCTGTCACAGTTATTTTCGCAATTCGGATTCGAACCTGTCTGGAATCCTGTCAGAAGAGATGTATCCTTGTTTACCTGAAAACCAGAGATCTGTTTTTCCCCTGCGAAATTGAGGATTCCTACTGCTAGAATTACAACAACAAGAATACCTGCTGCGACTCCGGCTTGGCCTTTATACATATTTTCACATTCATAATTTGCTGAGTTAATATATAAGCAGTTTTTAATTCTTGCTTCCAATAATCTGAATATGGACTTTGACTTTCCCAGACCGCTAGCTGATCTCTGCAACCTGGAGCACTCAGCTTTGAGCAGTATTTTCGGCGCGCCGGGAACTGGAAAAACTAACCTGTGCCTGATTTTGTCTGTTGACTGTATAAAAAATGGGGGAAAGGTTGTTTACATAGATACAGAAGGCGGCTTCTCCTCAGAAAGGCTGAAACAAATTTCAGGCAGCTCAAAGAGTGATAATATACTTAATAGTATTATACTATTAGAGCCGAAAACTTTTGAGGAGCAAGGAAACGCTATAAGAGGGTTGGGAAAAAAGGAAGTTGATTTGGTTGTTCTGGATTCTTCTGTTGCGCTTTATAGGTTGGAACACCCTGAAAAAGAGAAAGGCGCAAAGAACATCTCTAATTCCACGCCAAGCAGGGAACTCTCAGAACATAACAGAGAATTGTCAAGGCAGATGTCAATACTTTCTAATCTTGCCCGCGACAAAAAAATTCCTGTTGTGGTCACGGCACACACATACAAAAACTGGGATACAGGGGAAAGCGAGATTGTCGGAGGCGACCCATTAAAATACTGGTCAAAATGCCTGCTTTTTTTAGAGAAGACTGGAAAAACAGGCGAAAGAAAAATTACAATAATGAAACACAGAAGCGAGCCAGAGGGGAAGGCTGTAAAGTTCGATATAGTTGAGGAAGGGATCAAGCCCAGCGGGTTTAAAATATTTTGAAGAGTGAAAAGACATTTTGTTTTCTTTTGGATACTGTACACTTTTCTTTTTTAAAAGAAAAGGGTAGAAGCGGGTTTAAAATATTTTAGAGATTTTTTGTATCTCCTTTTCTTTGGATACTGTACACTTTTCTTTTTTAAAAGAAAAGGGTAGAAGCGGGTTTAAGATTTTCTAAACAGTCTCTTCGTCGTCCTTCTCAGCATTTTCTGCTTCCTGGGGTTTGTCTTTTCCAGGACTACTAGATGTTTTAGGATCCTCAGACTCTTCTTTTTCTTCCTGTTTTTTCCCTGTCACAAAACCGCAGCGGACGCATAATTTCCATGGCTTTTTCTTGAAATTCTTGACAGACACTATTTTCAGGCCGCACTTCCCGCAAGTCTGGGGCATCATTGCTAGAGTCCCTTTGTGCGGCAAAGAAAACGTCTCTGTACAATTTGGATAGCCTGTGCAACCGATGAACCGCTTTTTAGCTTTTGACATTCTTATTACAAGGTCGCCTGAACACTTGCACTTGCCGACAGTGGACTCTTCCCTCATCACTTCCCGTATCCCTTCTATTAGTTCGGAGCCTATGCTCTTTTCGTGTTTTTTAAAGTTGTTTAAGGTTTTATCCAAAGTCTTTTGCGCCGACCCTATCAGCTCTTCTTTTGTTTTCTTTTCTTCCTGGATTGCTTCCATTCCCTGATCAAAGACTCTAGTCAGGTCAACAGAGACGATTTCCGGACAGTACTTCTCCAGAGAATCTGCAACAACTTCACCTAGCTTTGTGACGATGATAGATTTTTCTTTTATGTAGCCACGGTCGTAAAGTGTCTGGAGTATCAGGGCTCGTGTGGCTTTTGTACCTAGCTGCAAATCCTCCAACTCTTTTAATATAGAAGCCTGTGTGTATCTTGTTGGCGGCTGTGTCTCTTTTTCCAGCATCTCGATTTTTTTGATATTCACTACCTCATCCTTTTTCATCTCAGGCAATAACTGCTCCTTGAATTTTGCATAGGGCTTGTAGAAATCGATCCAGTTTGCCTGGATTGTTCTTACCCCGCTTGAAACAAAGACCTCGCCTTTGATATCCAACTTTACAGACAAATATTCCCTTATCGCAGGATCTGCGAAAACTGACAAAAATCTTTTTACGATGAGGTCATATAGCTTTGCCTGTTGGGAGTTCAATTCGTTCAGGCTCGGTATATCGATTGTAGGAAAGATTGAAGGATGTGCAGGATCTTCTTTAGGGCCTTCATTTGGTTTTAGCTTCCCTTTCTTCAGCAGCTTTTCACAGAGCTCCCCATAGATCAGTTTTTTTGAAAGCTTTTTGATTATTTCCAGATAGCCGATTTTCTCTGGCAGCTTTTGGGAAGAAGTTCTTGGGTAAGATATGGCACCCATTTCGTAGAGGGTTTGCGCGATATCTAAAGTCTGTTTCGGGGAGAAGCCAAAAAGGTTGTAACACTCCCTCTGCAATGTTGTGAGATCAAAAGGCGTCGGGGGCTTCAGCTTCGATTCTTTTTTATCGACGCTGATTACAGTCGATTGTTTTTCTGGTTTTATTTTTTTGAATATTGAGTCTGCTTTTTCTTTTTCCCAGAACTTATCCTGAGAATGTTTTGCAGAGAATTCATTTTTTATTGCTTTCTCCTGTTCAGATTTTTTTGATGCAGTGCCTTTTTTTTCTGCCAAGGCGCAGATCTCCCAAAAGGGGACAGGCTTAAAGGCCTCTATTTCTTTTTGCCTCTTTTTTAGAATTTCGAGGGTTGGGCCTTGGACCCGGCCGGTGGAGAGCGTTTTGTATCCGCCTCCAGCTCTGAGAGCTAGAGTGAGCGCCCTCGATACGTTTATTCCCCAGAAATAATCGAGAAAGTGTCTCGCGAGGCCAGCCTCTATCTGCGGGAAATCCAGAGTAGGTGATGCGTTTTCATAAGCTTCTACTAAATCTCCTTTAGTCAGGGTCGAGAACTTCATTCTTTTCGCTGCGTTTTTTTTGTAAATAAATCTGATTATATTGTAGGCGATCACAGATCCCTCAATATCATAATCTGTTGCGGAGATGAGTGAATCTGCGTCCTTTACAAGAGATGTGAAGTTGTCAAAATATTTTTTAGACCAGGTGTTTGTTTTGTTGGCTTCGAATATGGGGACCCAGTGTATATCGAAAACAGGGTATGTCCATCCTGCCCCTGATTTATTTTCTGCAAGAACAAATAGATGGCCAGCTGCAGGCGCGACAACAATTTCCTTGCCTCCTCGCCTGATTTTATAAAAGCTCGCGCCGTCCTTTTTCATCTCGTTGACGTCACCTTGAGCAAGAGATTCTGCTATTTTTTTTGCTGCAGATGGCTTTTCGCTGATTAAGAGGATGTAACCCATAGTTTTAAACTTAGGAAAAACTAACTTTAAATAAGTTCCTTTGGGTATGAAAATCGTTTTCGATGGAAATTGTTTGGAGTATAATATAACAAATCATCCTGAATCGCCTGAAAGAGTAAGAAAGATAATTGAGGTTTTAGGGGAAAACCATTCTTTTTTCAAGCCATCTTCTGTTGCTGAAGAAGATATAGAAAAAGTCCATACAAAAGAGCAGTGGAAAGCTGTTAGAGATGGGGAATATTCTGATGCCGACACGCCAGTTATAGGCATAAAATACCCTTTACAGTCTGCTGGTTCTGCGATAAAAGCTGCCGAAGTTTTAGGCTTCTCTGTCTCAAGGCCTCCAGGCCATCACGCTGGCCGTTCTTTTCTTGGGGGGTTTTGCTATTTCAACAATATTGCAATTGCGTTGGAAAAAGTTTTGCCGAGATATGGGAAGGGAGCTATATTGGATGTAGATGTGCATCACGGGAACGGGACTCAAGATATTTTTCTTGGGAACAAAGATGTTTTGTACTGTTCTATACATCAGTCTCCACTATTTCCCGGGACAGGATTAAAATCAGAACAAAATTGTTTTAATTTTCCTTTACCTTTCAGGACAACAGAAGAAGTTTACTTGAAGAGTTTGGAAAAGTGTTTAGAAGAAATCAAAATATTTAAACCTGGAATACTTGGTGTATCAGTTGGTTTTGACACGTACGAAAAGGACCCCATCGGAGGTTTTAAGTTAAGTGCGGGGAGCTACAAGAAAATTGGAGAAAAAATAAAATCTCTGGGTCTGCCGATGTTTTTTGTTTTGGAAGGAGGGTATTCAGAGGATATAGGGATCTTGGCGAAGAATTTTGTTGAGGGTGTTGAGGGATAGTTTTAAGTTAAACTGATTCCAAAGCTTTTTTAAATCGGGTTAATCTTCCATAAGATATTTATAATCATTTCGCGCGCCTCGAGGGTTAATATGATTTCTACTGGGACTGTTTTCTGGTTTTACTGATTCAGATTCTCGCTGGTGAAATCTGTTTGCTGCTTCAGTTTCATCACCATTGCAATCATAAAGATGCTTCACTAGATTCCGTGCCTTAGTGCTATTTTTTAGATGCCGAAGAGCTTCTTTTAAATCAAACTCTTTAGGAGGTTCAGAAGATGCGGCTTCGCGTATTCTTTTTCTTGCTTCCAATCTGGCTCGAGTATAAGCAACTTGCGTATGAGTAGACTGGCCATCGACAGGAAATTCGGGTAGGGAATCGTATTTAGGATCTTCTAGCAAATCCAAAGACCTTGCCCTGGCCAGTGCTTGCGATGGGTTATCCCACATCATGTTTTTTGCTAGATAACTGAAAATTCTGACATTTGAAATCTTGAGGCCAGCCATAAAACAATAGATTTGGAACTCTGCAAAATTAAACTACTTCCTGCCCATGGAATTTATGAAAGGTTCCATTACCCCTTTGACTACATGCGGGGATTGAGCCCAGAAAATGACGTCCTGAGAATTATGTGTATTGCTGTCGTCTGTTAAAGCCATCATCACATGCTCATCATCCACTGTGTAAAGCCTTGCAGCTGGCTGGTCTATGTGCTTGACTTCTGCAACACCGCTCCAGTCAGGAGACCCTTTTTCAAGAGGCGCGTAAACTTTTATTTTAACGCCTTTCTTTGAAAGTTTCTTGAGAACATTATAGTGGGATACGTGGAGATCTGAATGGGAATTTTTTGTTGTGACAATTGTGATTTTGCCTTTTGCTTTCTTAAAAACAGCTCTCATATGCTGGTTAACTGCGTCTTTGCCTTTTATTGTTCCTGTCATCTCAAAAGGCTGGACAAGGCTTAGGCCCTGTTTATACACATTTTCCATTTCAGCAAGAATCGGTGAATTTGAAAGCTTGTCTATCCTCTCCTGTGTTTCCATGTGCTTTTTCTCTAGGTTGTGTTTCACTCTTTCTAGAGCATCTTTTGGCTCGAGTGCAACGTATTTTATCGGTTTGGAAGGCTGCAAGACAACAAAACCCTTGTCTGCTAAACTTTCGAGAATATCATAAGAACGTGATCGAGGAACTTTTGCGATGCTAGAGACTTCTCCAGCTGTTGCTATTCCTTTTGCTAGGATAGCTAGGTAAATTTTCCTTTCGTACAAATTCATTCCAATGCCCTTCAAAGCATCTAATATATCGTTTGTGACTATCATATTCCGTTATTATATTATTATCTCCTTACTTATATACTTTTCAGATATGTACCACTTATTGCTGAGAACATCCGTGGCTGTATCCATTTTATAATAGTAAGCTTTATAAAGATTTATAGTCTTTTGTTACGCTAGGGTGATAATGGAATATATAACAGTGTTATTTATACCTCTTCATCAACAACGAATTCCTGATAACAGAAGCGGAATTAACTGGAAATATCTTACATCTCCTTTATCTTTAACCTCTTTAGAAGGGCAGAATTCCCGACAACTGTCAATGAGCTCAAAGCCATTGCCGCAGCCGCGATTATTGGGTTTAGCAGGCCAAAAGCGGCTATAGGTATTGCTGCAGTATTGTAGGCAAATGCCCAAAATAAATTCTGCCTGATTTTTTTCATTGTCATCTTGCTCAGCTTTATCCCAGACACAACATCCCTTAAATCGTCCTTTACCAGTATTATCCCGCCTGTTTCTTTTGCCACATCTGTCCCTGACCCGATAGCTATCCCTATGTCAGCTTTTGCAAGCGCAGGTGCATCATTTATCCCATCGCCAACCATTGCAACAATATTCCCTTCGCTTTGCAGCTTTTTGATTACTTCTAGTTTCTCCTCAGGCAGAACATTTGCAATAACCTTTTTTATGCCAATCTGAGAAGCTATTGCTTTTGCTGTTTTTTCATTGTCGCCTGTAAGCATTATAGTCTCTATGCCAAGGCTTTCAATCCCCTTGATAGCTTCAGTGGAATTTTCTTTTAGGGAATCTGCTATTGCTATTAACCCAAATGGTTTTTTATTTACGCCAACAATCATAACTGTTTTTCCTTGTTCCTCAAGTTGGGTTATTTTCTTTTCTAAACCGGGGATTCCTGTTTTAGACTTCTTCATCATTTTCCTATTTCCAATCACAATTTTTTTGCTATTCCATTCTGCTTCTATACCATGTCCAGGGACAGCTTTGAATTTATTTGGCTCAGGCACTTTGATTTTCATAGAAGCCGCTTTCTTAATAATTGCATCTGCAAGAGGATGTTCAGAGCCTTTCTCTGCTATAGCTGCTAGTTTGATTAACTCCTTATCATCTTTAGACACTATATCTGTGACTTCAGGCTGGCCTTTTGTAAGCGTGCCAGTCTTATCAAAAACTACTTTCTGGAGCTTGTAAGCCACTTCAAGATATTGTCCGCCGCGTATAAGTATGCCTGCTTCTGCGCCTTTGCCAACACCGACCATGAGAGCTGCTGGAGTTGCTATGCCAAGCGCACAAGGACAGGATATTATTAGGACTGCGACAAACGATAGCAGGCCCATTGTGAAATTTCCTAATACTAACCACCACACTCCAAATGAAAGAAGGGCAATTCCAATTACAACCGGGACAAAATAAGATGAAACCCTGTCAGCAATTTTTTGTATTGGCGCGCTTGATGCCTGCGCCTCTTCAACCATCTTCACTATTTGCATAAGTGTTGTCTCAGCCCCAACCTTTGTTGCTTTGAACTTTATCATTCCGTGTTTGTTTATGGTACAGCCTATAACTTCGTCTCCCTTTTTTTTAGACACTGGTATGCTTTCTCCAGTGATCATGGACTGGTCAACTGAACTTTCGCCATAAATTATTACACCATCAACAGGCATTTTTTCTCCTGGCCTAACAACAACAATATCGCCAACCATTATCTCTTCTGCAAGTATCTCAACCTCTTTTCCGTTTCGCATAACTCGGGCCTTTTTGGGCCTTAGGTCAAGAAGTTTTCTCACAGCTGCAGATGTCCTGCTTTTTATCCAATCTTCCATGAACTTTCCGAGCAAGACAAAAGCGATTATTACAGCAGAAACCTCAAAGTAAACATTCTTCTCATCAACAGGAAGGGCTCCTGGCAGGAAAACAACAAAAAGGCTGTAAATATATGCTGTCAACGTTCCCATTGCAATAAGGAAATCCATGTTCAGGTTTTTGTTCAAAACAGCTTTGTAAGCGCCTTTATAGAATGTCCAGCCGCCGATGAACTGGACAGGTGTTGTTATAATGAAAAGCCAGATGCCCCAGTTGAAGAGCGGCAAAGAAGGGATAGGGACCCATGAAATAATTGAAACGCCGGCAGCAAGCGTAAACATTGCCACAAGCCTTAGCAAAGCGAGGATAAGGACGCCTGACAGCGCTATTGTAACCCTTTTCTTCATTCTTTTCAGCTCATCTTCAGGCGACTCAAATTTTCTCACACATTGTTCGCTGCAGAAATAATGTATCCTCCCATCAAACTGTTTTTTTATTGAGTTTGTTTTGCTCACACGCATCCCGCAAACAGGGTCTGTTGCAAACCCTTCTGTATCAGCTGAAATAAAAAACGCTTTGTAACCCATCTTTTTTATTATCCCGGCAAATCTCTGGCCGTCTATTTTGCCTGGATCAAAGTCAATTGAAGCCCTTTTGGCAGCATAGCTCACACTTACATCTTTCACGCCATTCTCTTTCCTGATTTTTTTCTCTATGTTTTGCGCGCAGCTAGAGCAGTGCATCCCTTCTACTCTCAGCTGTATTTTTTTGACTGGCATAAAAATTGTTTTATACAGATCTTCTTTAACTAGAATCTTTATCTACAACTATCTCGAATTCTGCTACCCTTTCCTTGCCATCAGCTATGAACTGGACCCATAGCTTGTGTTTCCCTGTTTTAGAAAAAGTTAAAGAGAAAGAAAGCTTATTATCAGAATCCATTTTCATGTCATGTGTATGGACAAATTCTTCTAGTGTCTCGTTTATCGCTATCATGTGGCCGGCAGCCCCTAAGAACATCTCTTTTATGTTGATTGGATTTCCGGTCGGATCCTGGACATCAAATTCAAAATCTGTTTTTTCTCCAACTAGTATTTTATTTGGTTTTTTTATCTCGACTTTAATCCCTCCTAAACTGTCTTTTTCTTGCAGAGAGGTATTTCCTGAAACAGCCAGATCAAAATCAATTATATGATCCATTTCTTTTTTGAAACCTATCCACAGCCTGTATTCTCCGGAAGCCAAGAAATTGTAATTTGTCTCCCACGAATTATTTTTCAAAACCGGATGCATATGATCGAAGTATTTCATATCTTTTCTTATTAGTATCAGGTGCATTGGCTTCTCGTGTTCAATCTCCAGATCTGTGATCTCTTTTCCGGACATTTTGTCTTTGATTGTAAAAGACAGAAGAGATTCTTTGGCCGATTCAGCCTTAGGTTTATTGAATTCGGCGATATACATTCCAATATCAGCAGTTTTATTATATCCAGCGCTTGCAGTCATCGCAGAATCCACCATATGATCCATATTGCCCATGTCCATTGCTTTCGTCCTCTGGGAAGATTTTATATACCCCGTGTACTCCTCCTCAGAACAGAAATGATTGCCAGCTATCATGCACCCTGAGCAAGCTTCTCCTCCGATTTTTTTCCCGTCTCTCCACGGCTCCATTACCATCCATTGGTCGCCGTTTTTGACACAGAATTGCTGATAACTCAGTCCAGTGGAGTCTGTAATTTTGTTTTTGTTTTGAACTGAAACTATTGATATGGCTGCCAGAATCACAAGCGCTATTACAATCACTAAAAGTTTAGATACCATAATCAAGATGTGTCTATATTACTCCCATATGGATGTATTAATTTCCAGCCTTTTATCACGTCAGCTTCCCTGTTTTTTAGTGTAAACTTGTCTGAGAATTCTTTTTTTGTGCCATCAGACAATGTAAATTCAATTTTATATTGCACTATTGACGCCTTCCCGTCATTCGATTCTTCTTTGAGGTCGAGGATTTTGACACTCTCTATTTTCTGGCTTTCAGCGTAAGTTTTGAAATCAGATAATGTTTTTGCAGTCGGTTCGATTTTCTTGAAGCCATCTGAGATAACTGAATACATGTTAGGCCAGTTTTTTGTTCCCCAAGAATTAAAATATTGTTTCACGGCTTCAGATGCTCCAGGGAAGGTGTATTCAACTTTCTGGTTTTCTGTAACTTGCACTATAAAGCCAGCTGCGGCTATCAGCGCTAAAACAACTACGCTGGCCAAAACAAATTTTTTCATTGGCCAGACCTCCTGTCTTTCAAAAAATTATAAACAGTGAATAAAATAATCGCTCCTCCAGCTGTCCAGAAAACCGGATTTAATTCCTGAATAAAGGGTACACTGAAAACCACTATGCCTGAATTTAAAATTATCAAATTTTTTGACATGCACTTTGGATGTTTGAAATGCATATAAAGCGTTGGGACTAGAAAAATTACAGCGCCTGACCAGAAATAAATTGCATATTGGGTTAAAAATAATAAAGGCATGCCGACAACAGAAATCCCAATAAGAGACAAAACAGCTACGACAGCCAAACAAAGGTTATGGCAGACCTGCCAGCTGCCGAGAAAACTGAGGCTGCCTGAAACCCCGCTGGCAAAAACAAATTTCCTTTCGCTCTTGGCTTTTTTAGTTCTCTTCTTCATATCCCATGTTAAACAATAAAAACTGTTTATACATATCCTCTCCCTTATCTGTAAGTGAATATTTTACTTTGAATGGATAAGCTGATTGTTTTCTGCTTCTGACAAAACCTGATTTCTCTAGATCCTTTAATTTTTTGGATAGAACCTTCGGTGATATATTCTTGGCCGAACCATCTTTCAGCTTGTTTTTTATCAGGTTAAAATTCAGTTTACTAAAATTCCCTATTGTGATCAAAACAGGCAAAGACCATTTATTCCTAAAGTTTATTAGAACAGATTCTATTGCCATTGGGCAGACGCCTTTTCCTTTCATTGAACATTCATTTTTACCGGTTTCCATAGAGAAACTGCTTTTCTTTTAAGCAGGCAAGTTGTTGTATTATTATTTGCGAATCTTGCTTAAAAAGCTTTACAAAATCTGCAAAAGTCGGATTTGGGGAGGTGAATTATGGAAAAGAAAAACTGCTGCAGCAGCGGAGTCTGCCCGACATGCGACTGCTGCATTTGCGTATGCACAAAGGTGTTAGCAAAATCTTTATCCCCTGAAGCAAAGAAGCTCCTGATACAGGCGCTTAGCTGAGGCACATTCGCGGGTATTTTTATTTTTCCCTATTTTTCTTTTCAACGCCACACTTCCCTTTACTCATAAAGTACGCCATTAAACCCATTGACAGCGGGCAGAGTAAAAATACTAATAAGGGCAAATAAGCAAATTGTGGCAGGAGTATTTTCAATAACAGGAATAAAAATAGCGGTACCAGGCATAATATCCACACGAGTTTCCCGCCTTTGCCTGAACTGCACGATTTTTTCTTCATATATTTCACCTTATTTCCTGAAAACAGTTTTCGACTGCATATAAACGGCATATGAAAGCAAGATTATGCTTAGTATTCCAAGTATCGGCTGAAAAGGCATGAAATAATTTGTGGTGAGGGCCAGGCCAAGGACCAGTACGAGCAGTTTATTGCATATCGCGCATCCAAAAGCAAAGAATCCCCCCAAAGCACCGCCAGTTGCAGCGGAGCTGCATTTTCTGGAAGACTTCTTTGAATAGTACCATAAGCCTGCGAATGCGCCTGAAAGAGCCGCTGTCAAAACGAGAAGAATGTAATCATAGAAGTGGACTGGAGTCATCCTTATGAAAAATCCGCTTGGGATTAGGACTGAAATAACGCCAAAGCTAAAGAAAATGGAAAGGGAAACCAGACTGCCAATTGCCATTGACCATAATTTCAATTCTTGTTTAGTTTTTTTGTTTCTTGCCATATTTTTCCTTTAAAAAAACGTAGACACCCAAAATAACCAAAATAAATCCCAGAAGATAAATATGAACTAAAAGATCTTTTGTCAAATCAGACTGCAAATGGCTAAGTGAGCCCAGGAATGCCCTTTCAAAGCCTTCTATTACTGATATTGATAAAATAAATAACAATCCAATTATTAATGCTAAATATTTTTTGTAGCCTGAATTATCTTTTCTTTTTTTCATATCCAATTCCCTGATTTGTATTCCTTTGTTGCATTCTTAAGTTCAATAATTTTATTCATATCTCAAAGCCTCAGCGGGTTTTAGTTTAATTGCCCGGTACGCCGGATACGCAGAGCCCAACACGGCAAGCAGTATTGCCAAGAGCAATCCCGAGAGAACGGCTTTTGCCGATAGAGAAAATCTAAAAATGTCGCCTGCCGATTGCGCGCTCATCTCGCCGGCCAGACCCGTCAGAGAAACGGATGAGAGTCCGAGAAGACTTGTGGCAAGAAACGGCGCAAACAGGGCAAAAATGACTATTCCCAAAAGACTTCCCAGAAATGCGAGAGCGCTGGTTTCTACAATAAACTGTTTTGCCACATCCCCATTAGAAGCGCCGATGGCTTTCAAAATCCCTATTTCCTTTGTCCGTTCCCTGCCAATCAAGATCATCATAAAGATAATGATAAGAGCGGAAATAAGGGCGGTAAAGTAAGCGCCATACGAACTTTCGTTTTGGATTTTAGAGAGCGCTTCAGAGGCAATGACGACATTCTTTTGTCCGCTCAAGACATCCACATCATCAAGTTGTTCACGCAACGCCTTCTCAACCTGCGCGACATTGTCAACCGAATTGACCACTATAAAAATTTGCGACAGGCGGCTTTTGTCGGGGATATACGCTTTGCCGTTTTCGAGAAATGAAGAAGCGAACGCTTGCGCAACCGGAAGCGGCATGAATACCTGATTATTGCCAAATATAAATTTGGCGTCAAAAATACCGATGATAACAAGCGGGGTGCCCGCGAGTTCAAATGAAGAACCAATATCCAGATTTTTTTCTTGGGCAAAAATCGTTCCGACAATCGCCACATTCTTACCCTCATCGCTTTCCTCAAATCCTCGCCCTTTGATAATCTTGGGTGTACCTACTTCGCCATGGCTGTTGACGCGCAAAAGGGAAGTGATAGGTGAAATGCCCGCAATGACCGAAGTGGTATATTTTTTGCTGTTATCAACTTGCCGGACATAGAGATATTTTTCTACCCCAACGATGTTGGGAATATTCTGGATTTTTTCCACAGTATCCTCGGGCAAGGGTTGCACTCCCACCCCCATACCCGTAGCGCCGGCTGCTCGCACTTCAATAAGCGTTTGCGTATTTTCCTTGAGTGTTTTGGAGGTGGCGCTTACGATATTTGTCGTCTGCTGCATGGTGATAAAAATGCCGATGGAGAGCCCTAACACTACAATCACCAGTATTGTTCTGGCAGGGCTTCGATAAATATTGCGAATGGCGCGAAATGCGGTTTTCATAGATTATATCACAACTTATAATTATAGTTAACAATTATCGCTTGGGCTGTTGTCTATCCAAATCTGACTCCTATCCTCACCAAGTTCTTGGCCGGCTCCATCATAGGCCTTGGCGCGCAAAAGATACATACAATCCTTGTATTTTGCGGTATCCAGCTCAAAATAAAATGGCGGGCTGATTTTTTCTCCGACAATGGTTCTATCAAGATAAAAAACAACCTTATTTACCTGGTCTGTGGCCTGAAGTTTAACGGGAACAACTCCTTTGATTATTTTCCATCCGCTCGCGCTGTGATCAGCCGGGTTGCCCTCCGGCACCGGTTCAAGAATGGTAATGGGCCCTGTTTTCTTGGCGGCCCCTGGTGATTGTTTCTCAATAGGACTTATGCCCATATCCGGGTTTTCGCGAACAACAAGCCACCCTACCACCGCAAGGACGGCAAAGACGATAATGATAACAAAGTAAATGGTATTTTTTTGGCTAATCATAATTATCACAGTAGCTTTATTTCCTGCTCCAAAATTTTTCCGTCACGCAGCGTATATTTTTCATCGGCAAGCTCAAC
>CAYYYJ010000010.1:0-27968 GCA_964476045.1 uncultured archaeon
CAGGGGCTATATCTTGCTGATGGGATTGGGTGACCATGGAAAAGAAGGTTGGATAGCAGAGAAGAAGTTGATGGAGCAGGACCCCAAATCCAAGTTTGTTTTAATCTATGACCAGGACGAAAATAAAAATCTTCAAGAAATCAGTGATAAGTTTTTGTTGGACCTGAATAATGTTTTAAAAAAGAATCCTGTTGAGGAGCTTGTTCTTTTTGGTGCGAGTGCAGGAGGAGTAACTGCTTCCTATTCTATTAACAAGCTGGATTTTTCAGGGCCTGTTGCTTTGCACACGCTTTCTTCGCCTCTTAAAGGGTATGATTTCCGTGGGATAGGGGAAGCGTTTCTTGGGGAGAGAGCTGTTTACGAGAAGGAGATAGCTCTTGGTTTATACCCTTTTATCACACCGGGAAAAAATGTGAAGGTGTACCATCACAAGACTGTCACAGACACTGTATTGAAAGATTATTATTGTGGGAACTTTGCATCTCTCTGCGATCCGATTAAAATACAGAATAATAACATAGCTGGAAGCAAGGAGTATTATTATCCGCAATATGACCACAATCCGCTGATGGGGCCTGTAATAAGGACTGTGTTGAAGTGTTATAATCCGGGTATTGTTGGAACAATAGAAAAGGAAAACATAGCAAAAGGAAAAGGCGAAGCGCTTGGTACCATGTGCCTTGGGGAAGAGAACTGCAGGACATTTTGCCACACAAATAAAGGGAGATGCGGGGAATACTGTAAAAAAAATCCTGAAAATATTTTGTGCCAGAACTCTTTTGTGTATGATTGCAACAATAATCCTGATAATCCTGTATGCAAAAAAGAGTTAGAGCAGGAGAAAAAAACTTTAGAAGATACATATAATGCCTTGAAAACTGAAATTGACAATGCAGTTTCCAGCGGCTCTCTGCTTGCACAGGAACATTATAAAAGGGTTATAGCAGATTTGGACAGTCTGCAATCAAAAGGTTACCAGAAAGAAAAAATAGGCCAGCTTAAACAAAAAGCCTTGTCCATACTGTCTGGCTACAGTCTTCCCCAGGATAAATTTCCTGCAGGAAACCAGACAATTTCTGGCAACCAGACAACCATCCCAAAGGCATCACCAGGTTTTTCCCCGGCAATTTCCCCATCGCCTTCGCCGGCCCTCAGGATAGCAGATCCCCATGTGTGGGTTAAGGATTCAATTGTCCAGCCTCTTCCAAATGGAGCCTCTACAGCGAGACTTGTCCTGCCTGTTCCAATTGATAAAATTACAATTAAAAAAATAGGCGCATTTGGGGCCCATCTTGGAGGACATCCAGAGGGGTTGGATCACGAATGGATTGAGATAAAGAATGATATTCCAATAGGAAGTTGGGGGGATGGGGAAGTTACCAAAGTTTATGAAAATAGGCCAGGCGAGTCGAGGGTTGTTATTAATTTCGGTGACGGCCTTGTTGGCGAGTATATGGAAATGAAGACGCCTCTTGTTAAAGTCGGCGATAAAGTGACAGCAGGGCAGGCTATTGGTTATGGGATACCTGCGTATAATAATCCGGGGTACCAGAGCGGGGAATTTGTTTTAGGGGATAATAATAGAAGGGATGGGATAAAGTCTTGGGTAGTACAATACGGTTCGGCAGTCTCCCCATTTGATTATTTAAAAGATGATGCAAAACAACAATTGGTTTCTGAATTTACAAAACAGGTTATAGAGCCTTATATATCTAAAGGCCAGTCAATCGAAACCTTTGGCCCTTGGGAACCTTACCTTACAAATCCTTTACTCATACACAAGCAAAACAAAGGGACAATAGCAGGTGAATGGTATCTAAAGAGCAGGCAGTGGGCAAAAGACGATTCGCCTGATATGCTTATTTTGCTGAAAGCAAATACAAAATATTATGATAAAAACAGGTTAGTTGCAAATGATGATGAAGAGGAGAGGTTTGTGGGCACATGGGAAGTTGACTACAGCAACAAAACTTTTGTTTTCAATACAAATGTTTATGGGCTTTTTTATGGGATTTTCGAACTGGACGAGTCTGGCCCAAGAGCGACACTGAAAATAGAATATAAGACAGGCTCCTATCCATCTGGCTTTTCTGACAAAGCGCTTGTTTACATAGAAAGGGATGCTGTCCAGAGAAGGGATGATGCAAGGAGTCTGGGGGTTTGGAGCGGGTAGGTTTGAAAAGGCATCTCGATAAATTTCCTCAAAAAGAGAAAGCGATCACACACTCGGTTTCACGGAGACAGATAGAATTTCGCTTAACTTTAATTTATTCTTTCTAAACACAAAACTTTCCGGAGTTTACCGAAAGAACTCAGAACTTCACCGGTGTTTTTGGCCGGCCTCGCTCAACTCAGCTCGAAATAGGTCTTCTGACCAATCGACGAAAGACCTATTTCATCCCTTTTTACTGGCACGCAAAGCACCAAGGACATAGTACCTGTAGTCAAGCTCGTAGGCGCCGACGTAGAAAGGCCCACCGCTCCTGAAGGACCCGCAGAACAGGACAACCTGACCTGTATAACCTGGATCATGCCTCGAGAACTGTGATGTAAATTTTTCTGCAATTGGTCCAGGGATTCCAATTTGGATTGAGCTCTGCACTGCTTCCTCTCTGTCTTCAACTGTTTTGTGAGGAATTCCACTTGTATATAACCTGACATCTTGCCTGAGACGTGCGAGCATTTCTGGGTCTTCTTCCTGTAATCTGACTGCTTCCTCTTCCAGCGGTTCCATTGATGTCCATATTGGGTAGCCTGTTATTGGGAGAGCCCTGTTGGTTTTTGTCCCGCCTTCCGCCTCCCATTTTCTTGTTTTCCTGTTATAACCTATTGATTCCGGGTTGTTGGTTAATTCTACTACAATATCTGTTTTTGAGATTTTTGGGGACCATGCGTCTGGCTGGGAGTTTCTGGGGATACTGTAGTCTGCGAAGGTGTTGGCTGTGTTGCTATTTAATTTCGGTCTTAATGCCTGCCAGTATTTGTAAAACTCTTTGCATGTTTCCACAACTTCTGGATGAACACCTTTAATTATCGTTGTGGTTGAGGTTTCTCCTGTTTCCTGTAAATAATGTTGTAAAACTTGTTCTGCCACAGCGACTTCGAATATTGCGCGTTGCAAATCTATTGGGTCTGAGAATTTGGCTAAGTCTGCTAACTGTCTTCCTGATTTTAGGTATTGGATTTTCTGGAATTCGAGGTCGCCTGGGTTGTATCTGCGTATTGTGTCTATTGATTCCCCAAAAAGGGCTTCAACTAAAAGTTGTTTTGCTGGAAGGTAGAATTCTCTTGGGTTGCTTCCTTGCCCTATGGGATTCAGGTGTCTGATTGCGTCAGCTTTGTAGCCTATTGCCAATAATCCATGCGCTGCTGCAAGTGCGCCTTCTGGTTCTGGGTCTGCTGAAACAAGGGAATTGTAAATTTGTGCGGCGTCGATGTGCCTGCCGGCCATTGCCAAGGCACTGCCATATTTGAATCTTTCTGCTGGGCCACCGCCTTGATCAACTTCCCTTTCCAAAGCGCGTAAAGAGTCGTCCATGCCTTTTTCTTGGTTCTTGGGTTTATAAGTGTTTGTTGAGTTGTTACTTTGAGGTTAGGATACAGGCTGGTATATAACAGTGTTATATATTTGGGTGTTGCGGCTTTTGTGATCTGGATGTAAAAGATAATCACTATGGGTATAGTGTTCATTTACATTGAGAAAGCTTTATATATTCAGTTAGTGAATAATCTAGTAACTGAATATGAAATTTGTTAACAGGGATGCTGAAATGGGGATATTGAAGGAGGCCGAGGCTTTGTCGAAAAAGAAGCTCTATACAGTGTCAATATCTGGCCTGAGGCGGGTTGGCAAGACAAGGCTTCTTACAGAGTTCTTGAAAGGCAGCGGACTGTATTTCTTTGTCAATTCCAAAAAAGCAGGCCCTGATCTGCTTGAAGAGTATTCAGGGATCCTGAAAGAGAAGGGTATATTGGGTGAGCTGGAAAAACTGGGGAACTGGGAAGGCTTCTTCAAGGTTCTATTTGAAAGATTTTCCGGAACTGCTGTTTTTGATGAGTTCCAGAATTTCGAGTTTGTTGATCAGTCAGTAACAGGCATACTGCAAAAAAATATAGACATGCATGAAAACAAGGGCGGCATTTTGCTTGTTTTTTCAGGTTCTTTGATAGGGCTGCTCAAAAAAATGTTCACAGGCAAAAAAGAGCCTCTATACGGGAGATTAAAAAGGGGCATAAGGCTGCAGCCGCTCTCTCTTGCCGACGCAAGGAAGATGTGCATAGAAGTCGGGATAACAGATATGGAAGAAATAATCCAGTTATATGGGATCCTAGGCGGCTTCCCTCTCTATTACACTAAAATAGAAGATGAAAACCTTGCTGGAAAATCCTTTCAGGAAATTATTGAATTTTTTTTCCTCAAAGAAGGTTTGCTTGAAGACGAAGTCCAGTCAATACTGAGCATGGAATTTGGAAAGAGGAGCGGAATATATTATGGTATCCTGGAAGCAATAGCCAATGGCAACAGGAGGCTTTCAGAGATAGCGGGGTATGTAAGGAAAGAGCAGACAAAAATAACAAGGCAGTTGAATGAGCTTAAGAACTATTTCGAGCTTGTGGATTATGAAGAGGATGTAATAACAGGCAAGAAGCTTTATGAGATCAGGCATCCCCTTGTAACTTTCTGGTTCAGGTTTTTCAACAGGAGGCTGTCTGATTATAAAAGGAGGGACCCTGAACTTATAGAAGCCATAAAGAGGGGCATTAACTTATACATAGGCAGGAGATTTGAACTTGCATGCATGGAGGTTCTGCCACAACTCCAGCTTCCAGTAAAGCCAGACAAAATCGGGAGGCACTGGGGGAAGGTAAAAGATTTGCCAAAAGGGGAGAATGAATATGAAATCGATGCGATTTGCCTGGACAGGAAAAACAGGGAAGCGCTTTTTGTCGAGTGCAAATGGTCTGAACTTGATGAAAAAGAGGTTGCAAAAATTCTGGAAGATTTGAAGGAAAAGTCAAGGTTCGTGGAATGGCAGAGGAAAAAAGAATACTTCGGCTTAATAGGAAAGAAAATCGCGGGAAAAGAAAACCTGAGGAAAGAGGGGCTGTTCGTGTGGGATTTGGAGGATTTCAGCAGCGCATTGATAGGCAAATAATTTGGCAGTTAGATGGGCTTATTCCTTCACCCATATTTCCCTAATTTCTGGCGTGATCCCGAAAGAGGTGAAAAACTTATGGGCTTCCCCTGATTTTTCTATTGGAACAAGGACTGCGCCCCTTCCTATTTTTACTCCGCCGATTTCATTAAGGTAGCCGGCCGAACTGTATTTTTTCCCTTTCCTTTTCTGCGAGTATCCTGAAAACCGCCTGATAAAAAGGGCCTTTTTCTTGTTACTTAGTTTTGAGAGGTCATAAGAAAAAATGGAGAAATGTTTGAGACCGTCTTTGACACCCACATATTTTCCATAAAGGGTTATGCCTGTGCTTATTATTTCTGATTTTAGTTCTTTCCACCTATAGGATCCAAGGTTGCCGATTATGTATCTGATTGGCAATTCTATCCCGATTAGCGACCATTTTTTTTCAACTAATGTGGAGAACCGGTTATCAGCTTCCTTCGCCATCTGTTCAACCTTGCCTGAAACTGCATCTGAAGTTGGCTCGATGAACAGGTCTATATCGCTCTGCTTGTCATATTCTCCAGTGGCGACGGAGCCGAAAAGGATTATGTTTTTTATGCATTTCTTCGATTCTTCGTCATCGAAAACAAAACCCAAAAAATCATATATATAGGGAATTAAGTTTTTCATACATTCTCTCCTAACACCCCCTCTACAATTTCCTTTATCTTGTAGGCATTCTTTATGCAGTCCTCGATCAACGGCCTATCTTTTTCCCTTCCATAGCAGATCAATTCCCTGAAGTTTTCCTGTTTTACAAGAAGGTTTAGGAGCTCAGGTTTTTCCGGGAATTCAAAAGCGAATTTCATGCCTGCTGTCTTGCCTGAAGCAAAGAACCTGTGGTTTACATTAAACCCCGGCGTTATCAGATTCTTTTTGTGGAGAAACAAGGCAAAGATGTTGCAAGCCGCCTCTGAGCAGGAAAAGCCGATCAGCTTCTGCATCTCAACTATTGTGTCTGCCTTGACCTTGTCTTCCACATCCTTGAGCAGGCTTGCAATGTTTTTCTTATGCTCTTCTATGCTTGTCATGGTTTATTTATGCTTTGGGGGTTTATAAAGTTTACATATTAAGTTACATATTTTACGTAATTTATTCAATACCAGTATGTAATGTATTTCATATTTTACTTAACAAATTACATACTTATTAATAAGGCTTCCACGTATTTAAGTGGCCACGCCATATGCAACATATGCCAAAAGTCGCTGTAGCCCAGATTGAAGTTTTTGACGATGTTGATAAAAATGCGGGGAAAGTTGTTGATTTTATAGGGAAAGCATCATCAGGCAATGCAGATATTGTCTGCTTTCCAGAGTCTTGTCTGGGGGAAGCTGTTCTTGATACAGGATCTGAGAAGATAAGAATAATTCAGGACAAATGTAAAGAGAAGTCCATTTACTGCATTTTCGGCGCCCATATAAAACAGGATAATCAGATTTTCAATTCAGCAATTCTCATCAATAGAACAGGTGAAATCCAATATATTTACAGGAAAAATCACCTGTTTCCGGGCCTAGACCTGAAAGAAACAGTTTCTGGAAACTGGAATAAAGTTATAGAAACAGATTTTGGCAAGATTGGGATTATTATTTGTTGGGATTTCGCGTTCCCTGAATATGTCAAGAAACTTTCAGCTAATGGAGCGCAGATTATTTTCTGCCCTGCATACTTGTTGAATGATGCAAAAATTAGTGGAGAGGTGTTTAGAAGTTTTCCTGTTACCAGAGCATTTGAGAACTTATCTTATTTTGTCACCTGCGACGCCTTTACTAATGAAACGTTTTCTGAGAGCTTTATTTGCAGCCCGTTAAAGATTCTGAATACAATACAAAAGAAAGAGGGCATAATTTTCGCAGATTTGGATATGAAAGAGATTTCTGGTTTGAGGAAATTTTATAATTGCCTTGGATAGATCACTTCAGCTTCTCAGGTTCAGCCAAATGTTTTTTCAGGTCGTTCACAAACCGCGCAGCTTCAGCTCCATCAAAGATCCTGTGGTCGAAAGTCAAGGAGACTGGGAGAACCTGTCTCACAAGAATTCTTCCGTCAACTATAACAGGCCTTTCATGGATTCTTCCTAAAGCTAGGATTGCAGCTTCAGGATAATTTATTATTGGTGTTGCAAAGATGCCGCCAATAGAACCGACGTTTGTTATTGTGAAGGTCCCGCCTCTCAGATCCATTAAATCAAGCTTCCTCTGCCTTGTTTTTTCTGCGAGCTCTTCAGATTCTTTTGCTAGCTGTTTAATTGTTTTTTGGTCAGCTCCTTTTATCACAGGGACTATGAGGCCGTCTTCTGTGTCTACTGCAATCCCGATGTTGTAATATTTTTTGAGGACTATTTCTTCTGCCTGCTCGTCCATTGAGGAATTTGCAAAAAGATGTTCTTTCAAAGAATTTATAATTGCTTTTATTATGTATGGGAGGAAGGTTACTTTGGTTCCAGCATATTTTATTTTTTCTTTTTCACGGAATTCGACAAGCTTTGTCACATCTATCATGTCCATATGGGTAACAGGTGCGGTGTTCCTCAGCGATTCGACCATGTTTTTTGCAATAGATTTTCTGACCCCTTTCAAAGGTATGTGATCTATGTAGCCCCACATATCATATTTCTTTTGTACAATTGGTTTTTTGTCAGATGTCTTGAGTCCTGAGTTTTGAGTTTTGAGCCCTGACGATTTTTTAATATCGTTTTCTGTTATCCTTCCCCCTAAACCTGTCCCTTTAACTGTGGATAAATCCACTCCTGATTCTTTAGCTAATTTTCTGATTGATGGTAAAACTTGAACTAAATCAGATTTCCCTTCAGCGATTTTAGAAGAAGGCGCTGGCAAAACATAACCAGATTCTTTTAATTCGCCAACAACTGAAGTTGATTTTTTCTCTTCTTTTATTTTTTGTTTTGAATCTAGGATAACTAAAACTTCCCCGACTTTCACTGTCTGGCCTTCCTTGAAATTTAATTTCAGGATTTTACCAGAAGCAGGGGACGGTATCTGGACAACTGCCTTATCGGTTTCAACTTCAACCAGAACCTGATCTTGTTTTATTTTCTCGCCGACTTTGACGCGCCACTTCACTATCTCACCCTCTGCTATACCTTCGCCGACGTCTGGGAAGCGGAATTCAAGGGGCATATATAGATTTAGGTTAGAGAGGTTAATATTGGTTTATAATATTCTCATCTCTATGAAGAGATATATGAAAATCTCTTATGGTAAAGAGATCGGTTTTACTCAATTGGATAATCTATTCAAAGCTATAGGCTGGAACCCACGAGAGAAGGATAAGTGTGAAAAGGCTTTGTCAAAATCAAGTTTTGCTTGTTCTATGTGCTCCTGTAAGGGTTGTTGCAAAAGTAGATTAGGTATTTAGGCAGGCACCAGATTCACCCTGCGCGCCAATTCTATATCCTTCTCAGTTATTTTTCCTTTATCGTGGGTTGCGGTTTTGATGGTTAGTTTGTTATAGTCGTGGAGAGTAATATCAGGGTGGTGCATAAGCTCCTCAGAAATTGTTGCAACTATATTCAGGAAGCCTACAGATTCCATGAAAGCCTTGAACTTGAATGTTCTTACCAAGTGTTTGCCTTCCTTCTTCCAGCCTTTTGGGATAATTAGTTTTGACATATGTAGAATATAGTTCAACTGGCTTAAAAATTAACAGCTTTCTGGATTGCTTTCACAATCCTATTAGTATCAGGGAGATAATGATTCTCCAGCTTGGCTAAAGGCATAGGAGTGTCAAATCCTGTTACCCCTTCAACAGGGGCTTCAAGGCTCATAACTTTTTCCCTGCAGCAATAAGTTCGTCAAGGCAGTCCAGCAAACCAGACATTTCTTTCAGCTCTTTGTGTGTAATCGTGTAGTATTCGTGCGAAATCAGGTTTCTCAGGAAGACTAATCTTTTCATAGAATCAAGCGTCTTCCTGCTTATCATGTGAGCTTGATTTAACAGCTCAAAAATTTCTTTATACTTAGAGGGGAAGCCAAGGTTCTTCTCAGCTACTATTAGTTCGGCGAGATCTATTGCAGAGTTTGCTGCCTGGAAACATTCCATTGCAAGGGCATTAAAAACAAGGTAATCAGACAGGTCTTTAGAGGCGAGCTCTTTTGCCTTTGATCTGTGATTTTCTATTCTTGTGATAATAACAGACAATCTCATGAGGCCAAGATCCTCCTTGTCACCCTTTCATACAAATCTGACATTTCCAGATATTCTCTTAGCACATTTTTTTTTGTTTCCATGAGATATTTTGTGTCTCTCACAAAAAGCGGTTTTCCATATTTCATGACTTCAAACTGGATATAGAGAGGCAGCCTGTGAAAATTGACCACATCAAAAACATTGGACGAGGAGCTTGCAACTTCCGATTCTATGGTTTTATCAGGATTTTTCACTATAACAGCAATATCTATGTCTGATAGCGGTTTGGTTTTGCCTTTGGCGTGCGAACCAAAAAGAAATATTGCTTCAACTTTTTTTGATTTCTTCAGTTCTGATACCATCTCATCCATTTCATTCTTCAGGGCCTTTTTCATAATGAGATATTTGTATAACTGCCTTTAAATTCCACTATACATTATTCTAAAACTCAGCAACTTTCTCCACTGCCTTCACTATCCTTGTTGTGTCAGGCAGATAGTAGTTTTCGAGCTTGAATAATGGAATAGGAGTATCAAACCCAGTTACCCTTTCAACAGGGGCTTCAAGGCTTAGTAAAAGGTTTTCTGTTATTCTGGCAGAGATTTCTGCTGCAAAACCGCAGGTTCTTGGGGCTTCCTGGACAACTACAACCCTTCCTGTTTTGTTTACTGACTGGAAAACTGTTTGCTCATCCAGGGGCTTGAGAGTCCTCAAATCTATAACTTCACAGCTTATTTTTTCTTTTAATTTCTCTGCCGCGTCTATTGAAGGCCTCATCATTGCACCGTAGGTTATTATTGTGACATCTTTACCCTCTCTGAACACATTGGCTTCACCTAAAGGGACAGTAAATTCTTTTGTTGGAACCTGCTGTTTTATAGACCTGTACAGTCTTTTAGGTTCCAGGAAAATAACAGGATCAGGATCCCTGATAGAAGAAACTATCAAGCCTTTTGCATCGTATGGTGTGGACGGGATTACTACTTTTAGGCCTGGTGCGTGGAGGAAATAAGTTTCTGGTGATTCTGAATGGTGCTCGAGTGCACGCACTCCACCAGAATATGGAGCGCGCAAAACCATTGGACAGGTGAACCTTCCTCTCGACCTGTTCCTTATTCTGGATGCATGTGAGATCAGCTGGTCAAGAGCAGAGTACATGAAACCATCAAATTGGATTTCTGCAACAGGCTTCATCCCGCCGACAGCAAGGCCAATAGAAGTTCCCACAATCGCAGATTCTGCGAGTGGTGTGTCTATGACCCTTTCCGGCCCAAACTTCTTTAACAGGCCATCTGTGACACGGAAGACGCCGCCATCAACCCCGACATCTTCTCCTAAAATAATCACTTTTTTGTCTCTGGCCATTTCCTGCTTTAATCCTAGGTTTATCGCCTGCACCATGGTCATTATTTCTAGGGCCATATCACTTCAGTGAGCTCCTCAATATAGGATAAATTTTGTTTAGGAAAGCTAAAACCTTATTTGCATACTCAGAATCGAATTTTTTGCCATAGTAAAGAATTCTGTTCCTGAAATACCTGAGCTCATCCATAAATTCAACGTCTCTTTCTTCAAAACCAAGCACCCTCATATAAGAGACTTCAGCTTCGTGGGCTCCCTGACCACTACCTGAGTATCCATTCGCATACAGTTTTGCCCTTATCAGGAACATTATAATATCATAGCAGTGTTCTACATAATCATTTGCATTTTCATCTTTTATTCCAACTTTCTCCAAATTTTCTCTTAGGGAGCTCATCTTTCTTTCTGCTTCGGCAACCAAGCTTCTTGACCTTTCCGTATCGGGGGCAATTTTTCTGATAACTGTTTCTTTTACAAATTCATCAAAGGTTTGCAGACGTCTCATAAATTAACGCTTCCTTGCAGAAGGATGCCATTTAATATATTGTTTCTAAGGTGCTTGTTTATATCGGCCCAGGAGCTGTAAAAGTTTACATTTATTTTTCTCCCGAGAACTTTTTCATATTTTTCAGGCTCTAGAGACTTGTCCTTTCTTTCTATTACAGCTATATCGATATCAGATGTATGGATGTCCTCACCTTTTGAATAGCTGCCGAATAGTATTATTGTCGCACCCGGAAGCTCTTCCTGCAGAGAGTCTGCCAAACCTGACAAATATACGTTTTTCAGGTTTTCAACCCTCTTCATCTCAGTTGTTCTTTTATTTCCGCTGTTAAAGGAGACAAAATTTATTGTCTTTGTTTTTTCTACTAAAATCAGGTTTTGTTTTTTCAGGTTTTTTATAGAATTCGAGACAGCTGTTGGGGATACGCTGAGTTTTTTGGCTATTTCCCTCTGGCTAAGCTTCTCGCCTGCTCTCAGGCACAGGTAGGAAAATATTTCCTGTTCAAGTATTGTAAAATTAAGTTTATATATGTCCATATTACTTTACATATGTAAAGTTAAGTTTATAAAGATTGCTGGTCACTTTATCCCCCTATTCTTTTTGCGAGTCGGGCTAGCTTATCGTCATCCGCCTTTTTGTAATCGTGAGAAGAAATGTAGCCTTCGTATTTCTCAAAATACTTGTCCACATTTGATTTTAGTGGCTTCCATTCTTTCATTTTTGTTCCATGCATTGGGAATAGCTTTGCATGGATGTGGTCGACTCCGAACCCTTCAAAAATCATTCCTGTCCTCCCAACATCTTCAAGTTTCGAATCAAGCAACTTAGCGACTTTTTTTGTTGCAATAACTAGCCCTTTTAGCACATTATCAGTTAAGCCGAAAGCATAGCTTGGGTAGTGTTTCTTGGTTATCACAACTGAAAACCCTTCTGTATTGGGGTGCGATGAGAGGAAAGCCATGTGTTTTTTATCTTCCCAGATTTTATGGCATGGCAATTCTCCTTTCGCTATTTTACAGAAAACGCAATTTTTCATAGCTTATCACTCCAAATCTTCTTTCAGTTATTCCACCTGTTTCAAGCAATTTATTCTTTCAGATCCCACATTTATTTCAGCAATTCGGCTACTGTTGCATCTGCAAATATTTTCATTGTATCGAAAATCTTTAATTTTGGGTGTTTGGGTATCAGAAGCTGTAAATCGGTGCAGGCAAGCACAACACAGTCAACCTTTTTCTTTTCAAAGCTGTTTATGATTTCAATTAGCTCTTCCCTATCCCTGTTTTTCTGCTGCCCTGTGACGAGGTTGAGGATAAATTTGCCCATTTTTGCCTGTTGGAATTCGTCTGGAGTGGCATAATCTATCCTGTTTTTCCTGAAAGCATTTTCGTACAGTTTATTCTGGATAGTTGCAGATGTTGAGACTATACCAACCCGATTGAAACCGTTTGTTTTTAGAAATTTTACAGTTTCTTCAACAACACTTAAAACTGGTATGCTTACAGATTTTTTAATCTGTTCTATAAAGACGTGGAGAGAATTGCATGGCATGACAATAAAATCAGCGCCAGATTTTTCTAGTCTTTTTGATTCGGTGATTAAAAAAGACAGACATCTTTCAATACCAGTATTTTTTGAAATAGCGTCTTCTTCAATTTTATAAGGCAAAGGAACGCTGGCAATTATTATGGATGGTCTATGGGTTTTATTTTTTTTCTGACAAGAAAAGACTAAATCCAAATAAAATTCAGATGTTGTTTCCGGCCCGAGGCCGCCAATTATTCCAACTGTTTTCATGTTTTATTTCAACCACTCCTTCAATTTTTCCATCTGCTCCCTCAATTCAGGCGTCATCTCTTTGTAAGCATACTTGAAAATATCCTCGATTTCAGGCTGTTTTATTGACTCGAATTTTTTGACAGCCTGTTCTGTTTTTTTGTTGCATTCTTCCAAAAGTTTTTTCTCTTCTGACTTTTTCCATAATTTTTTGGATTCCATGTATTTCCTTAGCCTGTCAATTGGGTCTTTTTTCTTCCATTCTTCTACTTCTCTCTGGTCCCTGTATTTTGCCTGGTCGTCTGATGTTGTATGATCTGAGATTCTGTAGGTTAAACATTCTATCATTGTTGGGCCTTTTCCTTTTCTAGCTTTTTCCAGGCTTTCTTTGACAGCCTGATATACAGCAAAAACGTCATTACCATCAACTTGTATACCTTCAAAACCATAAGCCAGAGCTTTTTGCGCAAGCGTTTCTGATTTGGACTGCTTTTCCCGAGGAAGGGATATGGCATACTGGTTGTTCTGGCATACAAAGACTATAGGAAGGGAAAACACGCCTGCAAAATTCATGGCTTCGTGGAAGTCGCCTTTTGAGGTTGCTCCATCCCCGAAAACAGTGACTACAGAGCCTTTTTTCTTTTGCAACTTTTGCGACCAGGCAAAGCCAACTGCATGAAGTGTTTGTGTGGATACAGGAACAGCAATTGGAAAATGGTTTATTTTTTCCGGAATCTTCATCCCACGCTCGTCGCCCCCATAATAAAGAAGAATATTTTCCATGGGCAGGCCTAAAACAAGCGATGTTCCGTTTTCCCTGAAGGAAGGAAATAGCCAGTCGTCTTTGCCCATTGCGTAACCTATCCCGACGTTAGAGGCTTCTTGGCCCCTTATAGAAGCGAAGGTTCCTAGGCGGCCTTGGCGCTGGAGGGCTAACATTTTCTGATCAAATACTTTTGCGAGGACCATGAATCTGTACATTTTCTTTATATCAGAAATAGAAAGGCTTTTGTGGAGGCTGTTTACTGAATTACCTCTTTCATCAAGAATCTGCACGGTCTCTATTTTAAAGGATTTTTGGGCATTCCACTGCGGAACTATGTGTTTAGGCTTTAGCTTTAGACCAGGTTTAGCAGACATATAATAGATTTATTTGGTTTTCTAATATATTCGATAGGCGGAATAAGGTTTATAAATACAGAGAGTCCACTTCATGGATTATGAACCACGAAGCTGATGTTGCCGCGCACTTGGACATGGAAGGTAATCTTACAAGAAACTATCTTTTAGAGGATGCGATGAAGAAATCTGGATATGATGTTAAATTGCTAGCCAAAGAGACTGGAATTAGCGGGGGCTCCATCTATTTTTATCTGAGGCTCATGGAATTCCCTTCAGATGGGTATGCTTCTAAGATAGCAGGAGCATTGGGATGCAAAATTGAAGATGTTTTTCCTAGATGGCTGACAGTTTTTTCAAGACCGTATAGGTGGAAGAAAGTTGTCAAGAGGCCAGAAAAAATAAGCAATAGATTGGGTTTAGATGAAGTTCAAAGAAGGCCAGGCCCTTCATACGACTGGCCTTCTGATGTAGAAAATAGGTTGGCAGTTGGGGATCTTCTTCAGTTGAGATACAAAGACGGAAAACGTGTATTGACCTATACGCAAAGAGAAGCATTGAAACTAAGATATGGCCTTAAAGGCGAATCGGAACATACACTTTTTGAAATAGCCGAGATATTAGGTAAAAAGAATGAGGAAAGTGCATCTCATATTATCAATCAGGCAATAAAAAAATTGAGGGGATATTATGGAGATAGAACAATAGATGGGGAGACCAGACATCTGATTTCTACACACGAAGAATCAAAAACAAGGCCTTTAAATCCGAATCTACAATATGCTATGAATCAAGCAGGCGAGACTGTGGATACACTTTCAACAAAACTCGGCATACCCACTGCTTCTTTGCGAGCTTATTTGTATCTCAATAGGTTACCTGCAAGAACGAGGAGGCGTAGTATAGCTGATGCTCTGCGAGTTAGTGAAGATGATATATTTCCAAAAATGAAGAGACTAAGGAAAATTGGGAAGCGTGTCAGAGGCCGGAGATTCGAAGAAGAGTATGTTGTCGTTGGATTAGATGATACTTATCTGTTAGAAGGTTTAGGAACAAACTGAAAGAACTAGCAAGTTAATCTTATTTCCTCATTGCCCGTTTCTTCAGAGCTGGGTAATCCACTGCGCCGCAGATTATTGTGATAGAGGAAGCTCAACATTGAATGGCAGGCTGAACTCGATGTCACCGCCTCGTTCTGCTCTCTTTTTAAAATTAAAAACTGCTATACCAACAACTTTGTTTGTTTTTTTGTCTATCCTCTGGAAAACATCGTTTCCCATGTCTTTAAAAAATCCTTTTACTGGTTTGCCTATTGATACTTCTAAAAAATCCCCTTCTTCATCATAATGTATTCTCATGTTCTCATTCATAACCCGCCTTTAACTTTGTTTGTATAAAATGCCGTTATTACAAATCCTTGTCCATTTAGATATTTGACAGCTATTAATAAATACTTTGCCTCAGATTCGATATTCTTGTAATACCTGTAGTAGAACCTCACATTTTCATCATATTCGCTTTTTCTGACAAATTCAGGATTTACCAACAGCATTTTAATCTCTTCTAAGTTAGTGGACATCTCAGGGTGGTCTGTTTTTATGTGGCTCCATCTTTCTTCTGTAAGATAGATGATCCTTTTGGACTTATCCTCAATTTCAAAAACAGGGTTCATATATCATTTCCCCGCCGCCCATTTCTTCAGAGCTGGGTAATCAACTGCGCCGCAGATCGCTTTGGCTGTTTTTTTGTTGTAGAAAAAAGGGACGCCGCCGCAGATGCCCTGATCGTACTGTTCGAGGATTTTTGCATTTGCTGCATTGTGCCAGACTTCAAGCTTTTGGACAACCACTTTCTCCTCTTTTTCAAGGCGTTCTACGAGGGGCTTCATCTCATTGCAGTGGACGCACTCTGTGCCGTAGAATTCAAGTAAATCCGAGGTTTTTTTATTGTCTAATTTGGGAGGTTTCTTTACCATATTAATCTGAACGATGTATTATTATTTATGAGGCGCTTATTAATTAGCTTGTCTGTTTTATTTTTTCTGGTGACTTTTGCAGAAGCAGCTGTTATTACCCCTTTCTCAAGTCCTGAGAATAGCTACCAGGTTCTGTCAGATTACTTATCTGGATTAGAGAAATCAGCTTACATAGAGGTCTATACGTTTACTAGCATGGAATTTGCTGACAGAATTGTTGAGGCTAGAAACAGGGGTGTTGATGTTAGAGTTATAGTTGACGGGAACCCTGCTGGAGATAAGGTGAACACTACTGTAGCATGCTATTTGAGGGCCAACAACATACCTGTTTATTTGCATAAGAGAGGGGCCAAGTATATGCATGCAAAGTATATTGTTGGGGATAACAATTCTGTTGCTGTTTTGTCAGAAAACTTCGGTTCGGATGGGTTTTATTGGAACAGGGGTTGGGGAGTTGTTATAGAAGATTCTGGGATAGTAGGTGAAAAGCTGATCAATGTGTTTACTGAAGATTTGAAAAACTCCGATAGGTTTGATTGCAAGGAATCTATTGAGAGAAAGATGTCCAAAACTCCTGAGAAAATAGAAACTAAAAAATTCATAGAACCTGAACCCCAATTAATTGTTGCGCCAGATGCGGTTGAGGGAGTTGTTAAACTGATAAATTCTGCGAATAAAACGCTTTACATAGAGCAATTCTATATTTACAAAGATTGGAAAGGAAAGCCGAATTTGTTTCTTGAGTCTGTTGTTGAAAGGGCCAGAAAAGGCGTTGATGTGAAAATATTAATGGACAGCAACTATTATAATATCCAACCAGGCGACTCTGAAAGCAATTACAATACTGCTGAATACATAAGAAATATTTCACTTTCAGAAAAAATACCTCTGCAGGTTAAACTAGCTAATCTTCAGGCGATGAAAGTCAGCAAGATACACAATAAGGGGCTAATTATAGATAATAAAACAGTTTTGATTTCCAGTATAAATTGGAACGAGAATTCCCCAAGAAACAATAGAGAGATAGGGGTTGCTATTACAGGCGAATCTGCAGAGTATTTTTTGGGGAAGTTCCTGAAGGATTGGCCTAACAGCAATTTTGAAGATAAAGGAAGCGCATATGCGGGGCGTGATCTCGCTAAAGATTATTTCTCGAGCTCCCTAAAGATTCTGGTGTTCATCCTCATATCCGGATCTATTATGATATTGGCCAAGAGAAGGCACAGATCACGAAGATTTCACTAAATACTTATCTAAGAAGTTTATGACAGTGTTCGAATACCCATTATTTTTTACAAAGTAGGATCTCCCGTGATCTCCTTCTGGAAAAAGCAGTATTTTCTTTTCTGATTTTGTTTTGTTAAAAAGTTTTATAGATTCTTGATAAGGTATGAGTGTGTCTTTTTTACTGTGGATATAGAGTATTGGAATTGATAGCTTATTTACATTGTTTAGGGGTTGAGATTGAGACACATCAACGCCGTGGAAGCTCATGAATTTTATAATTAATTGGCTAAGCAGAGGTATTTTGGAATAGATTATATCTTTAAGTTTTGCAAAGCTGCTGTCTGCAACAATGGCTTTTATATTTTTAGTTTTTGCACCGACCACGATGGCTGTTGCTGCGCCCATCGAAACTCCTATAACTGCTATTCTTCTGTTTAATTTTCTGGCAAAGTCGATTGCAGCAAGAAGGTCGTACTGTTCCAAAAAGCCTATTGTTGTCTTGTTTCCCTCGCTTTCCCCGTGCGCCCTGTAATCAAAAAGTAAAAGCGAGTATCCATTTTCGTATAATTCTTTTGCTGGCGGAAGCATTGACTGCTTGTCATAACCATATCCATGGGAGAGTATTATGATCCCCTTTGGATTTTTATTTTTTATCAGCCAACCTTTCAGCTTTATTTTATCGCTGGAGAAGAACTCTATTGGCCTATAATTAAGCCCAAAATCTCTAGGCGTTTTTTCCTGAATTCTTCTTTTAGGGTGGACCAGCCTATAAGACAAATAGAAAGTGGATGCGGCTATAGCTATGGTGGATAAACCGATTCCAGAAAAAAGTTTTTTAGCTAGGCCTCCCATGGAAAAGAATTGTATATTGGTTTTAAATAAAGCGGCGGTTCACTGGTATCCCATAAAAGTGTTTTCTTGTGTTTCAGATCTTTTTCTTTCTGGGCTATTGGATTTGTAACTTCCTTTCTTGGGTTATAAGGCTTAATCTCAACGTTTTTTCTTTGGGATCTCAACACTTTAAAGGGTCGAAACCGATTTCGAATAGATCGAACGGAAATCGGTTTCAGTCCATCGGGAAAAGAAAGGGCTGAAGAGCGAGGTCGGAGAGTCGAACTCCGTTGGACCGATATATGTAAGTCACAGGGAAAAACCCTCATCATATCGACTTCTGCAGTCGGTTGCCTGGCCGTTTGGCTAACCCCGCTTATTAATATGCAATCTTATAGTATTCTGAAAATAGGTATAAAAAGTATGTTTAACCTCATTTTGGTCAGATACGGGGAAATTGCCTTGAAATCAAATTATGTAAGAAGGCAATTTGAGAAGACGCTTGTGCATAATATTAGGGCTGGTCTAAAATCAGCTGGCCTGGAATACAAAGTTGGAAGAGACTTTGGGAGGATTCTGATAAAGGGATATAATAAAAAAGCTGAATCTGTTCTGAGGAAAATTTTCGGTATAGTCTCGTTTTCTCCAGCCATAGAAATTCAGACAGAGATTAACACAATCAAAAAAGATGCTTTGAGGATAGCAAAAAAATATATAAGGAAATCAGATAGCTTTGCAGTAGAATGCAACAGGGTAGGAAACCACAGCTTCCGATCGCATGATATAGAGAAGGTTGTAGGCGCTGAGGTTGTAAAGAGCGTAAAATGTAGAGTTAATTTGACTGAGCCAGACAAAATCGTCGGGATAGACATTAGGCAAGATAAGACGTACATATTTTCTAACTCACTAAAAGGTCCTGGAGGCGTCCCGATAGGGACTGCGGGCAGGGTTGTTGCGCTAATAAAAGATTTTAATGGGATAATTGCTTCATGGATGTTCATGAAGAGAGGCTGCATCGTGGTCCCGATATTTTTAAACAAAAATGCGAAAAGGCACTTAAAAACATTCAAAAAGTGGTATATTGGATATCCTGTAAAGCCTTACCTTCTTGGTAAATTTTACATCAAAAAAATAGAAAAGATAGCTGAAGAGAGGGGGGCTCTAGCTATAGTACTTGGCGAGAGTTTAGAAGAATTCAAGAACATAAAATCCAGATACACGATTTTTAGGCCTTTGGTTGGGTTAGGAAAAGATGGGATTAAAAAACTGGCAGATACGGTTCAAAGAACCTAATAATAAAATCGCCGCATTTTGTTATCGAAGAAATCCTGGCCTTCTTTTGTTGCTTTAGCTTCGAAGATTTTCTTTCCGCGTTTCTTAAGTCTTATGAACTTTAGTTTTTCTAATTTCCCTAAAATCTTTTCTAACTCCTTTGTCTCTATATCAGCGTCTACAGATATTTTAACTGGATCCTTTATTAAATCTTGTATTAGAAAAAGAACCTGCTTCTCGTTTTGGTTTAATCTAATCCTTTTGTTTTCCATAAATTAACCTGAAACAAAACTATTCGTTGTTTTGAATGCGAGCTCCTTGAATAAGATTTTGGTGTCTGCTCCTTCAGTGAGTTTTACTGGATAATACTTTGTTTTATCTGTAATAAATATTTTGGCTTTGCCGGAATAAGCATAATTGAAGCTGCACTTTTTTGTGTAAGTAAATGTCCCTCCAATGCCGCAATTATCTGTTTTTTCGTCTTCTTGACAGGCTCCTACAGGTTTTATATCTGCCTTGGCGTCTTCTATTGTGACTCGAACTTCTATATTTTTGTTAGAGAGTTCATCTTGAAGTTTTTGGATTCTAGAGGAGATGTCTGCTCCAAACCCGTCAATAGCGTTTGGTATACTAGGGAATGTCTTCCCTGTATTTTCTTTTGCCTTTTCATTAAGCACGTCTATAATTTTTATTTCCTGGGCCTTGTTTTCACAGCCGGCAATTGATTTGCTTATTGCGGGAGGCCAGTTTTTTGATATGAGGTCGTTTGCTTTCTGTTTTAGTTTTTCAGGGCTTAAAGAATCCATTATCTGGACTACAGGATATGGGAAATCAAAATCCAGCTTGCCTGATTTTTCTAACTCAGCTGTTTCGTCTTTCTGCTGCCTTTCTATTTTTAGGTTGGCTGAAGGCTGAGCCTGTAATATCAGGCCTGTAATAACACTCCCTGTTTTCGAGAGCTCAGAATCTACCCTGGTATAAGAAGGTAGGTCAACTTCATACTTATCTGATAAGAATTTGTATTTGTCTCTGGTGTACTTATTCAGGTTATCTTTTATTTTCTCGGAGATTTTTACAGCTATGCTGCTGGGATTTGCATCCTGCTTTTCCTCAAGGCCGTAATCGTAAGCAGCCTGATAAGCCGAGTATTTTAAAGCTGTGTCTAGATAGAGTTTACCAGAATCAAGGGCATTTATCATTGCATACAAATCTTGCTGGAGGGTTATTTTTTTCTGTATCACTACACCAGTTTGTAAAGTGAAATTCAAAGTCGCTACCAGAGATATTACTAAGATCAAGGTGAATACCACAATTAAAGGGATAGCCATGAAGCCTTTTTGATTTGCCATATTATTTCTCAGTTATCTGTAAGGGATATTTTTCTCCCCCGGGAAGGGGTATATCTATAAGGACTTTATTTTCTGAGTCAGAATTCCCTATTTTTATTCTGTTTTTTAGCACAACTTGCCTTCCAGCTTTGTCCAGATCCTTTGATTTTTTTATCAAGTCATCAATAGACTTTAGATTATCTTTCAGAAAATCCTGGTATGAGCCAGCTTCAGTGGAACCTAAAACTTCTATATTGCTTTTTCCTCCATTCTCAGATTTCAGGAAAGAGAGGGCCCATGTCCCTCTGGCATCAGACTGCACATCTACTGAGACCTGTTGCTTTATGCTTTTTATGTAAAGTTTTGTGTAGAGAGTAGCTGAAAAGATTATAAGGATCATTGTAATTAGCATTATTCCCAATATCATCAGCAACGGGCCGGCCCCTTTAAGATTTTTTGACATATATTCGTATCTGGTGGTTTTCCCCATCCACTTGCATATTGCTGTAAGATGTGTATTCTGTTCCTCTCCCTGAGCTTCCTGAAATGTAAGAAGTTTTTGTCTGGATATCCTGGATGTCCAGATAATCTAATTTAGTTTTTGCCCTGCAGTTTTCTATGTTGTTCTTTATGCTCTCTGGAGTGATCACATTTTTCTCTGAGAGGCAGCTTATTGCCTGATATGAAGCGTCTATTGAAGAGAGCTTGGCATAACTTGGCTCTGTCAAGCCAGACGTGACCTCGGTCATGCTTCCTATAAGATAATAGCTTCCTCCGAAAATGCCTATCATAAAAATGACCAGCGCTATCATCTCCGGGCCAAACTGCATTGTCGCTTTCATATCAACCAGCTGAAATTT
Organism: uncultured archaeon; assembly: GCA_964476045.1. GTDB lineage: Archaea > Aenigmatarchaeota > Aenigmatarchaeia > QMZP01 > JACQNV01 > CAYYYJ01. Next base: position 21,588 of record CAYYYJ010000010.1, read on the forward strand.
CTATGGGCTTTCCTTGCGGCTTTACTAAAACAATTTTATCTGTTGTTATCTCGACTGAACTTATTTGGACGTCCATTTTTTCTGAGAACCTTCCTATTGAAAGGAAGGTTCCTGTAGCGTTATTGGTTACTGAGATCTTTGCTTTTTCAACAAAAGTTTCTGTTACTCTGCCTCGCTCTGCGGCGCTTAAGGCGTTGATTACGGATTTGGCCCTCTGGATTGATGCAAAATTCTCTACATCAGAATTTACCTGAGCGCTGGCTGAATACTGTTTTGTTAAAATTACAGCAACTGTCAGGAAGATTATGACTCCGCCGGCTGCCAATAAATAGTCTATTAGGGAGGCTGTTGCTTTTTTGTTTTTCATATAAACCTATAGTATTTTGAACTCCTGGTTTTTGCATTTATCGTACTGGTTATCCTCTAAAATCTCCTGATAAGCTAAACTGAATATTCCGGCTTTTTCTTTCGTAATCTGTATGCAGAATTTTTGGTTTGTTTTCGTTCGCTCGACTGATTTGCTCTCTGAAAACTTATATTCTGGCTTAGGCAGGTTTTTGCAGAATGGCTTTAGCTTTAGACTGTCTAGTTGGCCAGCCGCTGCTTTTAGTAACTCAGATTTATCTCCTTGGAGTATCTTCCACCAAGAGACTTCTTCTGTTTTCGGGGAGCCTATTATCAGGCCTTGATAACCCTCTGGGCACTTGAACTCTGTTTTCAAGTAAGACTCTTTTAGGCTTTGGAGAGCATCCCTGTTCGAGAAAGCAATGCCTTCGACGCAGTCTCCTAATGTGACAGGTATTTGGATTTTGTTTCCATCATTTTTTAACCCTGCGAATATGTCTGTCTGGATGTCATAAACAGTTTTTTGGAGGTTAGAAACGCAGACATCATGAAGGGTTTCAGTGATTTTATAGCCAGACCATACAAAAAGTGTGAGGGCGAGGACAATCCCTGCGCCAGCTCCTATTATCCAAGGTATCCAGTCAGAGCTCCCTTTTTGCATATGGGATATTATTAGAAAAAGAGTGTTATATAGGAAATTACAGTTGGACTATTTTCAATTAAAAGAAATAATTTACTTGCCTGGGATTGCAGCAGGGACTGCAGGGGCTGTTCCGCATTTACATGTAGCGGCATATTTTGTGCATAAAACCTCTTGATCCCCTATTGTAACTTGTTCGCTAGAATATTTTGGCGGTGTTACACCATCCTTTAATTTTTCGTTTAGGCATAAAGCTGCGCATCTAAACTCGCAATGAGCTGTGGCGCGGACAGCATCAGAAGTTTCTACGATGCCACCAGTGCCTTTGCCGAAAATTGTGATCATCACGAAAGCTGCTATCAGGATTACTATTACTGTGACAACGATAATCAGGAGTTCAGATAAACCTTTCATAGCTGATATTTATTAGAAGTTGTTTATATACCTGAGTTAATTGCGGATGTATTGGATTCTTATGAAACTTTCCCGTCTGAGAGGGTTTTAAAGAAATCTTCTAGAGTGCTTTTGCTTCCAGAACCTAAATGTGTTACGACAGCTATAAGCATGACAGCCATTATTAGGATTGCGACAAGGATTACCAAGGTCTGCAGAGTCATTTCCATAAATTCACTTATTTTTACATTCGCGAGAGGCCTGAGCTTTATCTTAGCACCACGGGCAGACTATCTTTGAGAACAGCGATCCGGCGTTCGATGCCCCTGTACTCCCAAGGCCTATTATTATCAAGGCAGATATTATGAGGACGATTGCTATAACAACCACTAATATAGTGATTTCCATAACTATCTAACGCCACCCTCGAACATACTTCCAATCTTTGCTATGTCTACTGCCTTGCTTCCTTTTGGTGAAAATGCGCTAAGCATCACTGTAGCTATGAGGATTACAGCTATTATGGAAATAATTATTGTCAGGGCAGTTTCTAGATTCATGCCTACAACAAATCCTTTCATAGATATGTTTTAGCTTTCCAGGATATAAACATTGGTTATGGTTTCTGCGAGAATGGCTGAAAAAGCGATTAAACTGCACTTCCAGCTTTCCGATAGGATTAGCCAGATTTCTAGAACTAATGCTTATTAGACTACTTACGAAGTATTTCATAGTATGTCAGAGATTGAAAATCTGCAGAGAAAGTTTAAAGGGTTTTTCGATGAAATAGGCAAGGAAGGCGTTGATGAGGTTTTGGTGCGCCAGCCTGTGCAAACCCTTGAATCGCTTCACACAAACGTGAGGTTTGCCCTCGATGAGCTGAAAGGAGAAGAGGAGGCCTGGAGCCAAAGAGGGGATTATGTATCCAGTATTGGCAGGGCTCTCGGCATGGCTGCAGGATTGGCTATAGGACTCCAATATAAGTTGCATGCAGTTGGGGGCGTTGCCCGTGATATTGTCTATAAGATATTTGAAAAAACACATGGATTTGAGGTATTGTATAATTCTGAGGCTATAGAAAAAATGAATACGATGGCCGATGAAGCTACAAGGATACCATACGGCGTGCTTGGGCTGGCTGCAGGAGCTGTAGCAGGCGCCTTTTCGACAGCAATTGCTTATTACGTTCTTGCAGGGAATCCTGAAAGAAGGAGAGATATAAGAAGGTTGGATGGCATCTATGCAAAAACAGAATTCTTGATAAAGAGAATGAGAAAAAACTAATTCATGGCCGTTAAGGTCTCAACACTAGCCTGTTTCCATGCTTTTTTCTTGGGTATCCAAATTACCTATTGCATTGAAAATAAGCTTTTTGAGCTTTGGGACAGTTTTTTCAAAAGAGCCTTCTATCGATGTTTGGGTTATAGGGCCGTTTCTGAGGCCAGTTGCATAGTTTGTCACAACCCCTATCGCAGCATATTTTATGCTGAGGAGCTTTGCAATCTGGGCCTCTGTAGGCACTTCCATGCCTACAACAAGATTCTTTTTGAAAATTCCTTTCAGGAACGCTATTTCAGCTGGAGTTTCAAGCCTTGAACCGTCCACACATAAAACATATGTGGTATCATCGAATAATTGGATTTTTTCTCTCTGAGCCGATTTTTTAATAACCTCAGAGAGTCCAGGGTCAAAAGGGACGCTCATGTCAGCAACTTCGAGCCCCAGATCGTCTATTGTCAGGTCCCTGTTCACAAAATCTATAAAATCCCTGATAAGGGTTAATGAGCCTGGAGGAAGTTCTTTCTGCAGGCTTCCGCACATATTGACTGAGATTACTTTGTCTATGCCAGCCTGATACAGCCCTACGAGTATAGATTTGTAATCAACTTCATGCGCTGAGAACTTGGCCCTGTCAGAGTTCCCTACAGCATACCTGTTAATAAAAATAGCTGAAGATCCGTTGACCCTTGTCTCTTTCCCAAGAAATGTTTTGTCTGTCTGAACTCCACGCGACTTATAAAAAGCATGAATTTTAGTGTCTATAGAAATTTCCTTTAAGTAAGAATCAAAACCACTTCCACATATTATCGCGATAGACGGCTTCGTAGCTTTCAGGTCTCCTATAGCATTAGAGCGAATTTGCAGAACTGGCTTTGAAATTTTTCAACAGCTCTTCCTGCTTTTTTTTCTTTTCCTTGTCCTTTTCTTTCTTCATTTCCTCTTTGAGTTTAGGCAATTTGATCTCGAACTTGCATTTAGAGCAGGTTATGGCAAAAGGCCTTTCCCATTTAGGTGCTATGTGTTCTTCGTGGAGGCACTCAGGGCATTTGTAATCTACCTCTGCTGTCTCAGAATTAATTTTAACTAGAACTTTCATCTTGCCTGTGTCTTGTCCTGCTTTATTTTTTACTGATCTGTTTGAGACAAACCTGAATTTCCGCTCAGTTTCCATATCGTATCTATTCTCAGTCCAGCTTAAAAGCTTTATTTTCCCGGGATCAGATTCTTCGTTATGCTTGTTATCTCTGAACCGCCTTTGGTTATGACGTTTTCTCCACCAATTGTATGGATAACCAGGAATATCATCACTGCGACAAACAATATTGTGAAGATGAGTATGATCCATCCTGTCTGGCCCTTCAGCCCTTTTCTTCCGAAAACTGGAAACCGATCATTCGGGATCGGTTTCGACCCTTTGCAGTGTTGAGATCCCAAAAGAAGGGATTTACTTTTGCCTTTCAGCCCTTTTCTTCTAGCCAAATAGAAGTAATTCAAAAATTCTATCATAAACTGAGAATAATTAAATTCCTATGAATATAAGCGGCTGTTTGGAGATCAAAACTTTTGTTAAGATATTTGCGACTGTGGCTATGTCTAGAGCGATCATTGCTGGGATAACAAACGCTGCTCCAAAGCCGCCTGTTAAAATTATTGAAGCTGCAATAACTGCTATTGTTGCAGCCATTATGGCCAGATCTATTGCCTGGTGGGGGTTCTTGACGATCCAGTCCAAAGATTATATGTTTTGGGTCTTGGGTGTCGCATCTTGAAATCTGAAGCTACTCAGACTTGGCATCTTGGATTATTTTCAATGTCTCCTTGGTTATCTTGCCTTTTTCTTTCAGGTCTTTCTTGGCGGATTTGTAGAACTTGAGGAAGAGATCATAAACTACTTTGTTCTTGGGTGGATAGGTAGGTATTGCGATCTTTCTGCCGGTTTTTGGGATAGTTATCAATTCTTTTCTAGCCCTCAGATCCAATTGCTTCTCATAATCGTTTAAGAATCTTTTTAGATTATTAGTCTTCCCAACTATTTCGTCTTCATACTCAATTAAACTTCTAAATGCAGCCTCTTCTATACTTACAAATTCACGCATAGATATAGCGTGCATGTGAAGCCCATAGTGCGTTTCCCAATAATCAAGCATTTTTGGTCACCTCCCTCAGTAAATCTGATATTTGGGTAAATTCTTCTTTTAGATCAGTATCTAAATTCTTTATAATAGTGTTCACTTTTTGCATTAATACAGCGTCCTGAGGATTCAGGTTTTTTAGATAGGCTAAATTAGGCAATAAGTCATGTATATCGTCTCTAGGCAGACCATAATTATACCATTCATCTACTTTATTTAAAAGTTTTTTGCTCTCGATTTTCCATTCACCTAAAAGTTCTGGTCTAGCTTTCAGGGCTATTTTATCGGCAAACACTCTATGTTCAATTAAGTCGTACAACTCCTGTTTCGACTTTGTTGTAATCTTTAGATCAAATACCATATCAACTAACTTGGATTCAGAAGCTATTTTACCCTGAATCCTTAATTCATCTTTTAGAATTTCACTGTATTCATGCTCCAGTGCAAACCTCAGATATGGTTTTAAATTGTCCATCCCACCTCTACCAACAATCAGTTCATATGTCGTTGTGCCATCTGAATTCCTTATAATTTTTGTGGCTAATGGCGCTGTCGTGAGCCTGTTATCAATCTTCACGTCGCTTATCTTGTTGATTATTTTTGATTTTGCAAGCTCTTCTGCAAACTCGTCAGAAAATCCTCTAGTTTTTATTGCTCCTTCTTTAGCGGCTTTCAGGCCTTCTTCAGAAAGCCCAATTTTTTTGAGCCTGTGCAAAGTTGTTTCAATTGGTTCTGCCAATATGGTGTCAGCTGTTTCTCTTGATTTGGTTCCAAGTTTTATTTTTCCCAGCTCTTTCTGTATCTTCCCTACAGCAGCCGCATCCTTCCCAATCAGCCCAATCCTGTCCCCGAGCCGTCCGGCAAACCCTTCCAGCGCAAGATTTCCTATCCCAGATTTTATCCCTTTCGCTATAACGCCGGCGTTGGCCACGCCGACCAACCCGATTGTGACAATATCCCAGGCGTCCAGCGGCTGTTTGGAGATTATAACTTTTAGATCTTCGTTTTTGTGTTCAGAAGGAAACAAGCCGAACTCTATTCCGGTGAAGGTGTCTGGAGGAGCTTCAGAAGCAGTATTTTCCACAAATTCTTCTGTCTCAAAAAATCTATCAAATCCTAAGGCTGGACACGATGATTCCAAAAAAGACATTCATTGCTCCTTAAATAAATCCTCTTTTTCTCAAGGATTCATAGTTTTCAACTTCTTTCTTGCCTTTTTCTGTAAGGATGTATGCATCTTTGGTTTCTTTGATCCATCTAAGCTGTTTTAGACTCTCAACTGTCTTAGAAAAATTATCTTCTGGTTTAACTAAGAAGCCATTATTTTTGAAAGATTCATATATTTTTTGGTTGTCTTTACTGTTAGCTTCTATGAGAGCTATGGTTGCATGTATGTTAGTTATCCACATAGAACCCCTAGCATCTACATCTGTCATGTTCTCACCTCCGGTATAATTTTAAATAAATCAAGAATTTCTTTCTCTGAATCTCGTTGATCTAAAATCTTATCGTTTTTCATTTTATTATTGAAGAGGCTGGACTGCACCCCAAACGACGTACAAATAGTTAAGTTTATGTTCTAATAGAAAT